>NZ_JBYNRX010000114.1:0-15447 GCF_057785375.1 Roseiflexus sp. | reverse complement strand
GCTCTTTTTGCCTTCGGCAGAGCGGTACTTGTCTTCTTTTGTGGTGCAGTGCGGCGAAGCCGCCGCACCGCATCACCTTGATCGGGAGCGCCACGCTGCCGCAAGCTCTGGCGAAGCCAGAAAACGCGCCACCGCGTAACTCCTGTCATTAACTCAATGTGCAGATCGCCTCAGATCGCCTCGCATATGCCGCCTTTGTTGTCGCGTTTGTGACGCATTGTCGGAGTATACTAGTGCAAGCGGGCGTTTTCTGGTGCTACGGAGGATGGTGTATGACACAGCCAGCCGGGTCGCTGCCTTTTACCGACGTGTTTCCGCGCTTTCACGCGACGGTCGGCAACCATACATTTCGAGGGCTGGTGCTGGTTGGAACGTTGCAGGCGGACACGCCATCGTTGCTGATTGCGGGTCTCAACCCGGAGCGGGTGGCGTTTTTGCTCACCGATCGGTCACGGACAGAGGGACTCGTTGCACAGTGTCAGAAGCGGCTTGCAGAGATCGCCGATCAGGTGTCGCTGCGCTGCCAGCCAGATGACTGGTTCTGCCCGGAGGGGGACCATTCCAACGTCTTGAGCGTCTACACGGGGTTGCGGGCAGTGCTTGATAAGTGGAGCGACCTGGATCGCCACGAGATCGCAGTGGATTTGACCGGAGGCAAAGCGACGATGACGGTTGGCCTGGCGAAAGCGGCGCATGTCCTGCGCCTGGAGTCGGTCTATGTCGATAGCGACTATGCCAACAATCGTCCTGTTCCGGGAACACAGCGCCTGGCGACGCCAGAAGACCCTTATCTGGTCTTTGGCGACCTGGAAGCGGCTGAGGCGCAACGGTTGCACAATCATCACGATTATGCCGGCGCCGAGAAGGTCTTTCGCGATCTGGCGCAACGCGTTCCGGGAAATCAGGAGTACGCGGTCTACGCCGATCTCTCGGCGGCGTATCTGGCGTGGGACAGTTTTGCGCCGCAACAGGCGGGTGCGGCGCTCGACCGTGTATTGGCGCATAGCCGTCTGCCTGCCAGGCTTCAGGCGCTACGACCAACCCTGGAGGAGCAGCGCCGGTCGCTGGCGCAGCTGACCGCCATCAACCGGCAGTTGACCCGGCGCAGTCCGCAGGCTGATGATGCCCTCGCCGCGCTCAATGACCTGGATCAGGTTCTGGCGCTGCTCGGTTCGTTGCACGGCGCGGCGCAGCGGCGTGTAGCGCAGGAACGCTATGATGTCGCGGCGCTGATGCGCTATCGTTGCCTGGAATTGTTGTCGCAGCATCGCCTGGCGACCTATGGCGTCTGGACGGCAGAGCCGTCATTCAAACAGGCGTTACAGCGCGTGCCTGATCTTGAAGACCGATACCGTCAGACACAGCGCACCCAGGGGTTTCGCAAGGTGTACGACCTGCCTGAACGCTCGATTGCGCTCTTCGACGGGTATATGCTGCTCCAGGCGCTCGGCGATCCGCTGGTGAGCGGCTGGAGCATCGGCGAGATTCGTCAGCGTTCCTATGTGCGCAATACTAGCATTCTAGCGCATGGATTCCGCGCGATTTCGCGCCAGGAGTATGATCAGTTCGCCAGCATTGTGGAGCACGTGCTGGAGCGCTTCTTTAAGATGATCCCGCAACCGCGCCAGGAATGGGAGCAGACGTATCGGTTCGTTCAGTTGGCAGAATGAGGAGACGAGCATGACCGAACGACGTCGGCGCGGCGGTGATAAGCGCAGTTCCCAATTGATCCACCGGCGCCGCCTCTTTCTGACTCGGCGTCTTATTCGGGGGCCAGCGACGGCGCAGGATCTGATCGATGAAGCGAATGCCGCATTCATCGATGTGCCGGAGCGGATCTATCCGGCGGATGCGTCGGCTGCGCTGCGCCACGACATCGCTGCATTGCGCATAGAGTATGGCTGTGCGATTGAGCGTGATGACGACGGGGTCTACGAGTTGAGGTCGCCGGGCAATCTGGCGCTGATCGATCTGCCGGACAGTGAAATCGAGGCGATGGCATTTCTGCTCGATGTCTATGAGAAAAGCGATCTGCCGATCGCGGCACAGATCAATGCGCTGCTGGAGCGCATCGAGTCGCTCATGCCCGATGATCGCCGTAACCTGCTGCACACCCTGACCGTATCGCCACGGGTGGATCGTCCACAGGCGCCGGCTGAGGGCGTCGCCGAGATGATGAGGTTGTTGAAAGGCGTCCTGCGCAAGCGTGAAGTCGAGTTCGACTACCGTTCGCCGCATACGCCCGACGGCGCCGCCCGGCATCACCGCATCGCGCCACTCGAATTCGTCTACCGCGAAGGGCATACTTACCTCGACGCCTTCTGCCTGGAGAGTGATGTGCCTGAACTTGTGGGTCAGTTCGTGCTGTATCGTCTCAACCGCATCGTGCCCGGCAGTGTCCGGCGTCTGCCGCACGCGCTGCGCCGCGACTATCGACGCCCGACGTATGCGGTGCGGTACTGGCTGGCGCCGGCAGTGGCGCGGCAGCGTGATGTTGCGCACTGGTTTCCGCAGACCACTATCGACTATGCGGCTGACGGTTCTGCAACCGTAACCGCAGTGACGAACGATCTGTGGCGTGCGCATCAGATTCTGATGCGTTACCGCGAACACTGCCGTGTGCTCGAACCGGCGCCGCTCGTCGAAATGATGCGCGCGAGCATCCAGAGGATGTTCGATATGTATTCGACTGAGACGAAGGAGATTGTATGAAGTCTCGTCGTCTGAGCGAGTTTCTGGCGCAGTTTCTGGACTCGCGCACGCCGCTGCTGTTCATCGTCGCCTCACTTGTGCTGGCGATGCTGGGCAATGCGCTCTATGAACTGGTGCTGCTGATGTTCGGCGAGCAACCGGTGACGCTGCTCGGCATCATTATCGGCGCAGCCCTGATTTTCCTGCTGCTCTTCTGGTTTCTGCGCCAGGCAATCGAAACAATCGCCCGGCGGCGCCCAATGATGAAGATTGAGCCTGTTGAGCAGATTCAGCCGCATGCCGGATTGATCCTGCCGGTCGGGTTGAGTCCGCAGGGTCCGGAGCGCGCGATCCTGGAGTGGCATCTGAGCGGCGCTACACTGCGCAAATGCTGGCTGATCGTGTCGCCGGAAGTGCAGAACAGCGCCAAGCTGAGTGATCTCAAACAGTGGCTGATCGAACAGAATGTGGATGTCAGCACGACGCCTATTTCCAACGCCACGTCCCTGGAGGACGTGTTTCGCGCGGCGATGCAGGCGTTGCGCGAGGCGCAGGCAACGCCGCTGGCGCTGCCGGTTGCAGTGGACATCACCGGCGGCACGGCGGTGATGAGCGTCGGGCTGGCGCTGGCGGCGCGCAACTGGCATGCGCCGTTGCAGTACTATCCGGCAGTCTACGGTAAAGATGGCTCGCTGCTGATCAACAGCGCTACTGCACCGAAACAGATCATCTTTGCAAGCACGGGAGGAACAACGCCATGATTCTGATCAATTTTTCGCATCCGTTGACCGACCAGCAACTGGCCCAGGTCGTGGCATTGGTTGGCGCGACGCCTGAGGTTCGCGCGATCGATGCGCAGATCGACCGCGAACGCCCGCTTGCCGAGGTTGCCGTCGAACTGGTGGATCGCGTCGGGCTGACCGCTGACGAATGGCAGACGATTCCGCTCCTGATCAACCCGCCGGCTCTGGCGCCGCTGGCGGTTGTGGTGCTGGCGGAGATCCACGGACGAGCCGGCGGCTTCCCGGCAATGCTGAACGTGCGCCCAGTCGCCGGGTCGGTTCCTACTCGCTACGAGGTGGCGGAGGTGCTCAACTTGCAGGCGCTGCGCGAAGCGGCGCGGAGGTGGAGGCGGAGGTAGAGGTGAGAGGTGAGAGGTGAGAGGTGAGAGGTGAGAGGTGAGAGGTGAGAGGTGAGAGGTGAGAGGTGAGAGGTGAGAGGTGAGAGGTGAGAGGTGAGAGGTGAGAGGTGAGGGGTGAGGAATGACTTTCAACCTTCACCCTCTGTGTTCTCTGTGCCTCTGTGGTTTTATCGACGAGTCAATGTCTACGCCAGATGTCTGTTGGTGACGGTCAGGTGTCCGCAGCTCACTGACCATCGCCTTTGCCTGGGCGACCCGCCGGGTCGCCCGATCTCCCAGAGGCGCCCCACCGCTTAGTTCGTAAACGAAGTTTTCTGACTTTTTGCAGCTCCGATCTCGGTGAACATTTACCTCACCAGGAAGCGGCAGATTTTTCGCCTTGCCCGACCGGTAAATCACCGGAAAACTTGCTTTACAGACCACTGATGGTTTTTGAGCAAATAATCCGATAGCGCCACATCCAGCCCGCGCAGGCGGGCTTCGCAACTGTAGCCGTAGCCCGCAGCTTCAGCCGCCGGGTGCTGAGCGAATGCCGGATTATTTGGTGCACTTCATCAGTCGTCGGGCAAGCAGGTGGAGAGTGATGGCATGCATTGCCTGATCCGACACATCCGTCTCAATCCGTGCATGCATATCCGTGTTCTATCATACGCCAGGCTCTGCGCTCGCTACGGTTCTTCTTTGCCTGGGCGACCCGCCGGGTCGCCCCTACGTCGCCCTTCCGCCCTTCCGCCTGCGCCTTTCCACCTTCCCACCTTCCAACCTGCAACCTGAACCCACATGACGATCAGAGACGTTGCACCGCAACGTCTCTGCCGGGAACGTTCTACGTTCAACGTGGAACATTCAACGCCACACGCGATCAAATCCGGCGCCTTTCGTCACGTTTGTGACGGTCTCTTCTGCTACGCTCAAGGCAGGAGCATCTTGATCAACCCCGCGACTTTCCCCGCTCTGCGCTCGATGTGGGCGATGGAATAATCGGCGCTTCGAAACGAAGGGAGCAACGGCAATGGTTTGGTGTCTGGCGGTTCCCGCGTGCCTGGCAGCAGTGCTGGCGCTAGCGACGCTGTTCGCGCCGCCGCTGCGGATCGCTCTGCCCTCTCCAGGGCGCTTGGCGCGTGGCTGTGTGGCGACGGCGCTTGCGCTTGTGGCTGCGGCGCTGATGGGATTAGCGATGCTGCTGCAGGAGGCGCTGTTGTGACACTGTTACTGTTACAGGTCGATGGCACGCCTGGCGCGACGCCGCGCGGTATCGCCGGGCTTGGCATCGTCGTTCGCAATGCGTCCGGCGCAGTGCTGGCGTGGTCGTGCGAACGCGCCCCGGCGATGTCTAATAACGAGGCGGAGTATCAGGCGGTCATTGCAGGGTTGATGTTCGTGATCCGGCACTATCCCGGTAGCAGGGTGCGCTGCCTGACCGATAGCCGGATCGTGGTTGACCAGCTGGCAGGTCGCCATGCGGTGCGCGCTGCGGTGCTGCAACCGTTGCATATGCGCGCACAGGAACTCGTTCGTCAACACGGTTGCGTTACGTTCCTCGCTATCCCGCGCGAACTCAATCGCCTGGCGGATGCGCTCGCTTGGGAAGCGCTCGATGGTCGCGGCTGGCTGGCGCGTGCGGTCAATCATCATCATGCGATGTGAAGGAGGAGAGCAGCATGAACACCAACATTGTTTCAACGGTGCAGGAGCAGGTTGGCGAGGCAGTCGGCGAGGGTGTCGCCGTACTGAAAGGAGAAACGGATGCAATGAGCGGCGCGCCGCTGGCGAATCTCCACTTCGCTACCGGGCTGGCGACGGCGCAGCGCGTGTTGCCGCGCCAGGCATTTGGGTTGGTGGCGCACCTGGTTGTGCCGCCAGGAACTGTGGCAGTGACTCACCTTCCCGGTGGGGAACGGCGCATCTATCAACCCGGCAGTTACGTCCTCGTCGGCATGCAGCCAGGAGCGGCGCTGGTGCAGTGGGTCGATATGCGACGGCGTCAGATGACCGTCGGACCGGTCGAAGGCTGGAGCCGCGACAAATGGCGCGTTCGGCTGTGGCTTGCGGTGGATGTCGAGGTAAGCGATCCGCTGAAGATCGCCGCACATTGTGAACCGCTTTTGGCGCTTGCGGCAGCAGTGCGCAATGGTGCACTGCGCTACATCGAACAGCAGATCCATGCGGCGCTCACCGGCGCTTCGGGCGATCAGGGGGGCCTCGATGCGCCTGCTGCGGTCATTCTGGAGCGCTTGCGGGGCGACCCCGCTCTCGATGGGCTGATGATCATCAATGTGCGGGTGATCGAACGGCAGGGCGACGAACGGCAGATCGAAGCCGCGACTGCGGCGACGGTCGCAGCGGCGCAGATCGACGAGGAACTACGGGTTGCGGCAGCGCGTCACCGCGCTCGTTTGCAGGAGATCGAGGCGGCAGCGGCATTGGTGGCGCGCGAACATGACATTCGTCTGGCGTCGGCGGCTGCGGCGGCGCTTGCAGCGCGGTTGCAGGTTGTTATGGCACAGATCCAAGCGCAGGTCGGCGAGATCGCACGCGAAGAGCAACTGTGGCAGGCGGAACAGGCGCGCTTGCAGGCAGAGTGGGAGCGCGTGCAGCAGCAATTGCTGGAAGCGCACCACACCGATCAGCAACTGCGCCTGATGGAAGGGCAGCAGGGCATGTTGCGCGTCGAGGGCGAACTGGCGCTGGCTGCCGAAGAAAAGCGGAACGCACACGCGCTGGCGCTGGCTGAGATCCAGCAGCGATTGGCGGAGCAGCGCGCCGTTCAGTTGCAGGCGCAGGCGGAACGTCGCGCGGCGCACGAACGTGATCTGCTGGAACTGCACCTGCGGTACGAGCAGATGGTCGCCGAGCAGATGCAGCGGCTCGAACAGTGGCGCACCGAGCACATCCAGATTGGCGTGCAGCAAAAACGTCAGCACGAGCGCCAGATGGCGGCCATCGCCGGCACAGCGCAGATCGCCGCCGCAGCGGCGGCAGTGGTGTCTGCGACCGGCAACAAGAGCGGCGCGAATCCGGGTGAGGTCGCCGATGCCGGATTGCGGGCGCTGCAAGAATTTGTCGAGGCGTAAGAAAGGAGGGATCGCATGCCGCTCTTTCCGCACTACAACGGACCGCCGCTGCTGCCGCAGATTTGCAGCGTCGAAAATCTGACGCTGGCGTGGCGGCGGGTGCGCAGCAACATCCACGTCGCCCGGCGCGGACGCAGCGCCGGACCGGATGCGGTGACGCTCCGCGATTTCGAGGCGGACTGGACGCGCCAGATGGCGCAACTGGCGGATGAATTGCAGCAAGGGACGTATCGACCGCTGCCTGCAAAGCGGATTGCCATCCCCAAGGCGAGTGGCGGCGAACGCGCAATCGCCATCCTGGCCGTGCGAGATCGGGTGGCGCAGCGCGCCGTTCAGCAGGTGCTCGATCCGCTGTTCGCCCCCTGTTTTCTGGATTGTTCCTACGGCTGCCGTCCACACGTCGGCGTACCGGAGGCGGTGGCGCGTGTGCAACGCTACGCCGACCAGGGGCTGGGATGGGTGGTCGATGCCGATATCGCCGGCTACTTCGACGCCATTGATCAGCGAGTGCTTTTGGGGCTGGTGCGGCAGCGCATCGACGAATTGCCGGTGCTCAAACTGATCGCGCAATGGCTCGAAGCCGGAATGCTGCCCGGCGACGCGGCGCTACCCGATGAGGCGCCGGCGACGCCGCTGCAACACGGTGAAGCCATGCTTCGGCAGATGATGTCCTGGGGCGCGGAGCGCCTGCCCCCACCGCCGACCGGTCCCTACGCCGCAGCAGCGTGGGAAATGCCGGGTAACAGTGTGGACGACGGCTGGACAGTGCGCCGGTCGGGGTTGGACTTGTGGACGGCGATGATGCTGGCGCGACCGGCGATCAATGGCGCGCGGCGAGCGTTGCCCTACCTGCAACGCATCGGCGCACGTCGTCTCGCCGTCGCTGGCGCAGTGGCAGTCGGTGCGCTGGCATTGAGCGAAGCAGTTGCGCGCATGCACACCGCGCATGGTCGTGGCACGCCGCAGGGCGGCGCGCTCTCGCCGCTTCTGGCGAACATCTATCTCCACCCCTTCGATGTGGCCATGACCAGTCAGGGATTCCGCCTGGCGCGCTTTGTGGACGACTTTGTGATCATGTGCGCAACGCAGGACGAGGCGGAACGAGCGCTGAACTTCGCGCAGCGGCAACTGCGCGTGCTGCGCCTCGAACTGAACGCCGAGAAAACGCGTATCGCATCCTACGCCGATGGGATCGAATTCCTCGGCGCATCCCTGGCGCCGCGCGCCAAGGGGCAGCGCCTGGGCGAAGGGCTGGTCGATTTCGCCGACGCCGAACGCGCCCTGCGTAACGCCCTGCGCAATGCACGGCAGCGGGTGCAGCGGAAGATCGAACGTGGGAAGGTTGAAGGTTGAACGTGGGAAGGTTATAAGGTAGAGGCGACTCGGCGGGTCGCCCACGCGAGATCACCCGCCGGGTGCAACGGGTCGCCCGCCACGGGTGCAGCGGTTCGCCCGCGTTTACCCGTGATCGAAAACCACAGAGGATACAGAGGTTGAAAGCGGGAACAGGTGTAACGATGCATTCCTTCCGTGCCCTCTGCATCTCTGTGGTGCAAACGACCATCAATAAAACCACAGAGGCGCGAAAGATACAGAGGTTGAACGGGGGCAGATGAACCATCCTTTCTCTTCCGGTTCTCTGCGTCTCTGTGGTTCAAAACAGCAGGCAAAAATAAGGAGCCAACCCATGCCAACCCTTTACATCCAGGAACAGGGCGTGATGGTGCGCAAACGCGATAATCAGGTGCTGGTCACCAGGGACGGCCAGACGCTCCACGAGGTTCCGCTGGCGAAGATCGATCAACTGGTGCTGATGGGGCGTGGCGTGCAGATCTCGACAGCGCTGCTCATCGACCTGCTCGAACGCGGCATTCCGGTCACGCTCACCAATCAGCACGGTAGTCGCCACTACGCCACGCTCACGGCGGGACCGTCGCGGTTCGGCGATCTGCGCACCGGGCAGATGCAGTACGTCAACACCCCTTCACGCGCACTGGAACTGGCGCGCGCGATTGTGATCGTCAAACTGACGAATCAGCGCCGCCTCCTGGCAACGACCGGCTGGCCCGCTGCGGCATCCGCCATGCAGCAGATCGACGCAGCGCTGACAGCGGCATCTCAGGCGCAGAATGTGGACGTATTGCGCGGTCACGAAGGCGCTGCCGCCGCCGCCTACTTCGGCGCCTGGCGCGCATCATTGCCGCCCGCCTGGGGATTCGGCGGGCGCGCTTTCTACCCCCCGCCTGACCCGATCAATGCCATGCTGTCGTTCGGCTACACCCTGGCGCTACATGATGTCATCACCGCCGTGCAGATCACCGGTCTCGACCCTTATCTGGGCACGTTCCACGTTATCGAAACCGGTCGCCCATCACTGGCGCTCGATCTGCTGGAAGAGTTCCGCCCGGTGATCGTTGATCGCATGGTGCTCGACATTGTTCGCACTAATGCTATCGGACGCGAGCGCTTTCATCGTCCGCAGGAACGACCCGAAGCGGTCTACCTCGATGCTGAAGGGCGCGCCTTCCTTGTGCAGCGGTACGAAACGCTGCTCCAGACGAAGGTGCGGTTGCCCGGCGGCGAGCAGACGCCGATGCGCCGGGTCATCCTGCTGCAAGCGCAGGCGGTTGCGCGCGTGCTACGCGGTGAACAGGAGCGATATACCGGATTCAGTCTCAATTCTTGAGATGATTGATGCATTTGTGACGGTGCTCTGCGCTATGCTGAAAATGCCTCGTGCGTTTCCGCCTCGACGCCGCCTCACGAGGGACGGTGACATCTCATCGTTCACAGGAGGAGGCAATCCATGGTTTTCTTTCGGTCGATGCGTGTGGGCATGGCAGTGATGGCATTGCGGGTCTTTGGGGTATGGATGGCGTGGTTGCCCGGCGGTGCGCATAGTGCGACAGGTTTTCCGCCCTCATCGAGTTCGGCGTTTGTTTCACCGGCAACAGGTGTGAGCGAGAGCGGCGCCTCGACGCCATTCAGGATTCTGCGCCCCTCGACGCGGCGACCGGTTGACGCCGGTTCACCGTTCCGTCCGTCGAAAATCGCCGTTGAACTCATATACCGGGGGTATGCTACGAAACAGGACATCACCGTGACCATCGGCGGCAAACCGGCGACTATCATCAGTCTTGTGCCGGTTCGCTATCTGATCGAAGTGCAGGCGCCGCAGCAACCCGCCCAAGGACGCTACGATCTGGAAGTGACCGTCAAAGGCGTCACGGTGCAGGAACCGGGGGCAGTCACGTACTTTGGCGTCAGTAATGCCAGCGTTATTCTGACGATCGACCGTTCGGGCAGCATGGGGACCGCCAAAATGGCGGCGGCGCGCGAAGCGGCGCGTCAGTTCGTCGATCTTATGCAGGCTGGCGATGGCATCGGCGTCGTCAGTTTCGACCACGTGATCGAAACGCCCCTATCCCTGACAACCATTGCCGAAGCGCCACCGCCGTCGGCATTCCTCTTCAGCGATAGCATGGAGACTGGCGCGAGTCGGTGGATTGTGGCGCCGCCGTGGGGGTTGACATCGGTTGCGCGCAATAGCGCACAGGCATGGACCGATAGCCCTGCCGGAAATTACGCGAACAACACGAACAGCGCGCTCGCAATCGCCACGCCGATTGCCATTCCCGCCTCGATGACTGCGCCCGCTCTGATGTTCTGGCATCGCTATGATATTGAAAACGGCTTTGATCGCGGCGAGGTCGAGATTTCCGCAAACAACGGCGTCACCTGGCAGCGTCTGCGATCATTTACCGGTACAGCCTTAAGATGGCGGCGCGAGATGATCAGTCTCGACGCCTACCGCGGTCAGACGGTTCGGGTGCGCTTTCGGTTGGTGACCAACGCCTTCGGCGTTCGCGATGGCTGGTATATTGATGATGTCGCCCTTGGTCCCGCGTGGGACGACGTGCGCGCCAGAGCGCAGGCAGCCATCGACACGCTGAACAGTCGCGGGACCACCTCGATCGGCGGCGGATTGCAGCGCAGCCAGCATCTGCTCACGAGCGCCAACCCCGCCCTTCCGCGCGCGATTGTGCTATTGAGCGACGGGCAGGAGAACACGTCGCCCTACGTCGCCGACGTGCTGCCGCCGATCCGTGACGCGCAAACGACGGTTCACACCATCGGGGTGGGGCGGGATGCCGATCAACGGTTGATGCTGTCGATCGCGGCGCAGACCGGCGGAACCTACAATTATGCGCCAACGCCCGATCAACTTGCGCGGATCTACAACACGATTTCCGGCGCTATCAGCAACCGCCAGACGCTGGCGACGGCGAACGGAAGCGTTGCGCCTGGCGACGTTGTGACCCAGGAGGTGACGATAGATCCGTCGATCGCGGAGGCAACCTTCTGGGTCAGCTGGACAAATCCCGGCGCCGGAGTCGCCCTGACGTTGCAGACGCCTTCCGGCGTCAGCATCGATCCCGCCACGCCGACCATAAATTCGGATGTTGTCTACGTCTCCGGCGACACCTATGCTTACTACCGCGTGCGCACACCGACGCTTACGCCAGGCGTATGGCGAATGCGCGTCAGCCGCGCCGCTTCGTCGCCGGGCATCGTTGCAGCAGACGCGCCGCCATCTGAGGTCGCAGGGGAAGCACACCTGGAACCGGAGGTTGAAAACGGGATTGCGCCGGTTGATTCATTGCTAGAAGCGCGCAACGTCGAACCTGACGAACCGGCTGCGCCACCGGCGTTACCGGCGTCAACCGACGAACCGTTTGTGGTACGCGCCACGGCGCGTGCCGACCTGACGCTCGGCTTCTATCCCGACAAAACCGAGTATCTGACAACCGAACCGATTATCGGCTTCGTCACCCTGGCAGACGATGCGCCGATAACTGGCGCGAATGTGCTGCTCAGCGTGCAGTATCCCGGCCAGACGACGCCATTCACCGTGCCGATGCACGACGACGGGTTGCATGGCGACGGCGCGGCCGGTGATGGGGTCTATGCGGCGTTGCTGCTCGGACCGCGTGAACCTGGCACGGCGACATTCACAGTGACCGCGAGCGGATCGTCCAGACAAGGCGAACCGTTTGTCCGACAGGCGGAACTTTCGACCTTTATCGCCGCCAATCCCAACCCGTACACCCTGGTGCATCTCCTGCTGGTTGCACGCTAAAGGAGTTTCCAAACTCCTTGAACCAGCCATTGACCCTTACTGTGCTGGCATTGGCTGAGCCGGTCGCAGCCAACGCCGGCTGCACATATGACAACATCAGGTGCAAGGATGGAGCGCTTATGTTCACGATCATCAGTTACGACATCATCGACGACTGGCGGCGCACGAAGGTAATGAAATACCTGAAAGGGTGGGGGACGCGCGTCCAGTACAGTGTCTTCGAGTGCGACCTGGACGCGCGAGCTTTCAC
The DNA here is from genome assembly GCF_057785375.1 of Roseiflexus sp. Classification (NCBI taxonomy): domain Bacteria; kingdom Bacillati; phylum Chloroflexota; class Chloroflexia; order Chloroflexales; family Roseiflexaceae; genus Roseiflexus; species Roseiflexus sp. The sequence goes on along the minus strand of NZ_JBYNRX010000114.1, from coordinate 3,151 downwards.
AAAAGTGCTGCGTGATCTGCGCAACCTGATCGACCCGAACACCGACAGTGTGCGTTGCTACCGCCTCGACGAGGCAGCCGTCAAGCGCATACAGATCGTCGGCATCGGCGTGGTCAGCCGCGACCCGACCCACTACTTCGTCTAGCGTCGATACTGTTCAAATCAGCGTACACAGAGGCGCAAGCGGTTGCAGCCCACCTGTGGCGGACGGTCTTTCGTCAACGACCCGTGTCGCGCCTCGGCGCGGGCTGAGCCGGTCCACAGCCCACGCCGACTGCTTTCCAGACGCGGTTTCAACGTCCATGTTTAGAGTGATCTTATGAGATTGTCCATGCCCGCACCCGATCAACCCGAAACGTCCGTTCCGCCCGGCGGCGCAGACAATAGGCGCGCAGATACCAGGCATCACAGCGTCGTTCCAGTTCCAGCGGACGAACCGTTCGGCGCTCGACACGCCCTTCGCCGCCGACATCGTACTCAATCGTTACCGTTCGACGCTGAGCGATGGTGCGGCGCAGCGTTTCCAGCAGATCGTGTTCGTTCACGGCGGATTGCAGCGGCAATCCGCTGAACGGAGCATTTTTCGCAGCAGAGATATGACCATTCCCAGAGGAACTGATCCTTTCCGTCGCACTGCACGCATGGGCATCGAGGTGCGCCAGCGCTGTCTCCACCGCATCGTGGAGCGACGGCGGCAACGCATTCCACAAGCGCGCTTCGAGCGTGTCATCAATCGTCAACGGCATCCCGGCGGGCGCGTGGCGGCGATAGAACGCACAGGCGACCAGCAGCGCCGCACAATCGCCGGGGCGCAACGCATCGAGCAGCGGCGCTGTGGCGGGCATTGGCGCGCGACCGGCGACTTCGATGCCCTGACGCGCCAGCGCGCGTTGCAGCGCCGCAACGTGTTCCGGTCGCACCAGTGCAATCCCCGGCGCCAGGCGCGTTTGCACATAGCGTTGCACACTCCGCGCGCGCAGCGCCCATTCCAGTACGCCAGGGTCATCTGCCAGCAGCAACGTATCGTGGACAAATCGGAGCGACGGTGTGCGTTCAGCGAAGCGCACGCTCCACGCCTCCGGCGGCTGCCCGGCGCGGCGCAGCAGCACCCGGCGCACCACTTCTTCCTGCGCGCCGGGGATGCGCATGATCCGCCACGTCAACCCCTGCACATCGCCGCGCACCCAGCGCCCGCCCTGTGCCAGGCGCAGCGCATCGGCATCGATCCCGCCAAACGGCACGAACACCTCACCGTCCGCCTCATAGCGCCAATCACGTTCTGGTGTGGCGTATTCCAGCGGACGATAGACCTGCTCCTCGTGCCAGGCGACCAGCCCCAGCCAGTGCAATGGTTCACGCAGCGCCGTCAACAGCGCCTGCATACTGCTCTGCGCACGCCATGGCGCGCGGCGAACAACGCGGAACCCATGGGTATGCGCGTCTGCCAGCGGGCCAAGCGCCGCCATCAGCGCCGCGCACAGGCAATCCGGCGGCATCAGGCGTCCCTGCGGCACGACTTCGACCCACTGCACCAGGCGGCGGCGCAGCAGAGTCCAATCGATGCCGGTAGACGCCAGGCGCATCCGTTGCAGCCAGCGATCAGGAGTCGCGCTGTGAATCCAGGCATCGACCAGGCGCTTCCGTTGCACTTCGAGCGGCATTGCCAGAAAGGGCGCAACTGCCGGAGTAAGAGCGCAAAACCCGCGATGAGCGCTCACCAGACCGAGATCGCGCAGATGAGGCAGCAGAAAGGCATAGACAGCAGCCGCATCGTCGAGCGTATTGAGCGCCAGCAGCGGCAGCAGCGTTGCGCGGCGCAGCGTCCCATCGGCGCGCAACGGCAGCGGTGCGGCAGCACAGACGAGGATCAGCGCCATCGCAGCGCGCAGCGCCAGGGGAAGCGGTGCGACCGGCGCCGGCGTTCCTTCTGGAAGGTCGAGCGGTTGTGGGAGCCAGCGACGCACTTCCGGCGGCAGCAGATAGCGTTGCGGCGGATGAGGCGCAGGTGGGCGCGGCAACAGCCAGCCGAGCAGAAGCAACCGTTCTGCAACCGAGCGCGGCTGCGGATCGCGCGACATCTGGCGCAGCGGGCGAACGACGCCATAGCGCAGCTCAAGTTCATCGGCTGCGATGCCATTGCGGCGCCGGCGCAGATCGGCGAGCGCAGCGCGGGTTTCCGCGTCGAGCGACGCATACACGGAACGGACGGCGGCAGCGGAGCAGAGCGCCGCGCGCAAGCGGCGCAGGCGCTCATCGGCGGTACAGGCGCGCGGCAACGAAACGCGTTGCGTGCGCGCAATCAGGCGTTGCAATTCCGACGGCGTCTCACCCAGCAGCGCAGCCCAGCGATTCATACTTGACCTCAGGGGCAAAGACCTGCTATACTGTTGATGTCGCGTCATGATACGTTCCAACTGCCAGAATTGCAAAACGGCGCAGGCAAGCCGGTCAGCCGTACAGCGCATTGATCGCGTAGAGACGCCGCCGGCTGCGCAGGGAGTCGTGAGAGGGGAAGAAAACAAAAGCCCCGCAATGAAGGGGATTGAAACCCGGCGTGTTCGTCGGAACGACCGGCGTGTTCGTCGAAGAAAACAAAAGCCCCGCAATGAAGGGGATTGAAACACGCCGTTCTGCGTCTGGATGGTCACGCTCAGGCGACCAAGAAAACAAAAGCCCCGCAATGAAGGGGATTGAAACGAAAGCCCGGAACCCGCACGGTCGAACCGTGCGGGTTAAGAAAACAAAAGCCCCGCAATGAAGGGGATTGAAACCTGCTCGGCGTCGGCCTTGGCCTGCGCGATGTCGGGGCAAGAAAACAAAAGCCCCGCAATGAAGGGGATTGAAACATGGAGAGGGGGAGGTTGACGCCCACGAGCCAGTCACAAGAAAACAAAAGCCCCGCAATGAAGGGGATTGAAACGCCGTCCTCCGCGACCACGGGGGTCTCGGTGGGGACGGAAGAAAACAAAAGCCCCGCAATGAAGGGGATTGAAACACCAAGTGCCTGTCCGTCTCGAGCGCCTCGTACCCCGAAGAAAACAAAAGCCCCGCAATGAAGGGGATTGAAACCATCCCCGTCCCCTTGTCGCAGGAAGGGTGGGCCGGGGCGAAGAAAACAAAAGCCCCGCAATGAAGGGGATTGAAACAGGCG
>NZ_JBYNRX010000113.1:0-4837 GCF_057785375.1 Roseiflexus sp. | reverse complement strand
TCCTTGCGGATTTGCTCAAACTTGCGTTCAAAGTGGCCTTCGCGGGCAAGTTTGATTAAACCTGCAACGCTTGCTGCCGATGCTGGCTCAACGAACAACCCTTCACGGCGAGCCAGCAATCGGTAAGCGTCCACAATGTCGCTAAGACACGGTGGATCTTCTTCTACACTCTTCGTTTCTTCGCGTCTTCGTGGTACAGTAGCAACCCCCAAGCCGCTAAGACACGAAGGGAGGCGAGAAATGAAACATCTTCCCATCTCTGAAGAAGATGAGTGTATTGCCAGCCTGATTGTGGACTCTGCTTTCGCCGTGCATAAGAATCTGGGTCCTGGTTTGCTGGAAAGTGTGTATGAAGTCTGCTTCTGCCACGAGCTGCACAAGCGAGGAGCATCCTTTCGCCGTCAGGTGGTCGTGCCTATCGTCTACGATGGCTTGCGATTCGATGAGGGGTTGCGTCTTGATGTACTGGTGGAGGAGCGGATCATCTGCGAGTTAAGGCAGTAGAGATTGTGCATCCCATGCACACAGCGCAAATCCTGACCCAACTCAAGCTCGCTGGAAAGCGTCTTGGCTTCCTGATCAACTTCAACGTGCCGCTGATCAAGAAGGGGATCACCCGGATTGCGCTGTGATGATGAACTGCTGATCAATCACGAAGACACGAAGGAACTGATGGATTTTTATCCTCTTCGTGTCTTTGTGTCTTCGTGGTAAAGAACACCGTCTGACCCCTGCCGCCTAAGCCTGTGAAGCTTTTGTCACCTCCCCGGCGCGCCAGCGCGCCCGCTCTATGCTACAATGCAGCCATGCGGTTCGATGTGCTGACGCTGTTTCCAGGGATGTTCACCGGTCCGCTCAGCGAGAGCATTCTCAAGCGGGCGATTCAGGCCGGGCGCATTTCCGTCGTGCTTCACGATATTCGCGCCTACGCCACTGACCGTCATCGCACCACCGACGACGCCCCCTACGGCGGCGGGGCAGGTATGGTGATGAAACCCGAACCGCTCGCTGCATGCATTCGCGCAGTGCTGGCGATGACCAACGACGACGCGCAAGAACCGGCGACCAAACCACCGGTTCTTCTGATGACGCCCGATGGCGAGCCGTTGACACAGCGCATTGCTGCTGAACTTGCGACGTACCCACGCCTGGTGCTGGTGTGTGGACGGTATGAGGGGGTGGACGAACGGGTGCGTGAAGCGCTGATCGACCGCGAGTTGTCAATCGGTGATTATGTGTTGACCGGCGGTGAACTGGCGGCGATGGTCGTGATCGATGCCGTGGCGCGCCTGGTTCCTGGCGTGATCGACGCCGAATCCGCCGCCGAAGAGTCGTTCAGCGATGGATTGCTGGAATATCCGCAGTACACCCGTCCTGCTGTGTGGGAAGGGCGGGCGGTGCCGCCGGTGCTGGTCTCCGGTCATCACGGCGAGGTGGCGCAGTGGCGGCGGCGTGAACGACTGCGCCGGACGTTCGAGCGCCGTCCCGATCTGCTGGCGCACGCCGTTCTGACCGACGCAGACCGCGCGTACCTGCGCACGTTGGGGTGGAACGACCCGAACAATCCAGAGAACAGGAAGGGGTAGCCGGTCATCGAGCGATCACGTTGAACCTGGACAATCTAATGGTTTTTGAGAACATAATCCGGTATCGCCAGATATAGCCCGCGCAGGCGGGCTTTGCATCCCGTAGCCCGCGACTTCAGTCGCCGGGCTACAAGGCGGATAGCGGAATAATTATTCAACAACCATTAGCCCGCAGCTCAGCGGGTGCGCGACCTGGCGACGCAGGTCTACCGGACTCGTCACTACTAGGCGCAACGCCCGTACCCCCGGAAGAAGCATGAACGGGGATGGGAGGGAGCGGGGCTTCCCGCTCTGGCAAAAAGTTGATCGAAGGTCAAACATCTTATATAATTGCCGCAATCGTCATTATGGCGATCATTCTGGCGGGTACAGCAGTCGGTCGCGCCAGGCAACGCGCCCGATCCGCTCGAGCGAGTAGCACCGCCGTTAGAGGAGGAGCGATGTTCGGCAACAGAAAACAGTCTCAGGCGCTTCCTGCACCAGCGCTCAATGGCAAGCCAGAGACGGTGATTGGCGCCAACACCAGCTTCGTTGGCACCCTCAAATCCGATGGCAACATTCGGATCGATGGCAGAGTCGAGGGCGATGTCGAGATCCTGGGAAACCTGATCATTGGCGAAACAGGGCAGGTGATTGCCACCATCAAGGCGCAGAATGTCCATGTGTCCGGCGCAGTGAAAGGTGAAATCACGGCTATCGAACAACTTGAAATTTCGCCGACGGGCAAGGTCTGGGGCGATATTACCACATCTGCGTTACATATTGAGCCAGGCGGGTTGTTCCGGGGGCAAAGTTCGATGACAACGAATATCGACGAACCATTGCTCCTCGAAGCGCCGCGCCCCGACCGTCGCGATTGAGGCTGCCGTCGTTCAGGAGTCGGTATTATGCCCCGGCCTCAACGCTCTTCCACGAGAGGCGACCCCACGCTTCGCGAGCGTTTGCATCCCAAACGCGCCGGGGTTCATGCGCTGACCCTGGTTCTGGTTGTGCTATCGCTCTGGATGATGGCAAGTTTCGTCGGTCAGATTATGACCGGCGCCCAACTGGAACAGCGTCGCGCTGCGTTGATTGCCGAAAATGCACAACTCGAAGCGACCAACCGCGCGCTGCTCGATCAGGTGGAGTATGCCGAGTCGCCTGCCTATGCCAAACAGATTGCGCGCGAACAACTCGGGCTGGCTGCCGAGGGCGATACGGTCGTACTGCCGACATTCGAGGACCGTCCGGTGAGTGAGGCGACGCCAACTCCGGTTGCGTTGCCCACGCCGACGCCGCAACTCAACTGGCGCGCCTGGATGCAGGCGTTGACTACAGGAGATGCGCCGTAAACAGGAAACGACCCCGGCGCACACGCCAGGGTCGTTTCATACTGGAGAGATTGCTACTCGTGCAGGCGCGTCGTCTCGCCCGTGGCAGCGCGATCCGCCGGCATGTGCGGCGCAACGCCAGGGGATACCGTGATCGGTACATTGGTCGTCTCCGGTGGATGCTCGGTTGAACGTGGGCGACGTAACCCGCTGATGAAACGCTGCATACGGGCGTCGATCTCCGCTTCGCGCCCACGCGCCAGAATGCTGACGCCCGCCAGGAACAACACACCGGGGAACAAAAAGTCGATCAGCAGGAGCAGACCCAACCCGACACCCCAGAGAACAGACTGCACGGCGTCGGATGTGCGTGTTGCGCGCCGCTGAATGTATGCCGCCACGCCGCCAGCAATCAGCGCCCCTGGCAGCAGCAGCCACCACAGGTTCAGCCACCAGATGACACCCAGGACGATCAACCCAATCCCGATCACTGCTGAGCGACGGTTATCATGCACGAAGTTCATGGTTCTACTCCTTATCTTGTGCCACCCCATCTGCACTGTTGTACGCCGGAGTGATCGGTTTTGTTGCACGATGCACCTATGACGCTCTCCGTCATTATTGTGACCTGGAATGGCCGGTGCTTCCTGGACCCCTGCCTGCGCGCCGTCGCTGCGCAACTTCAGACCGACGACGAGATTATCGTAGTCGATAATGGTTCGAACGATGGCACTGCTGACTGGCTGGCGCATGCCTGGCGTGCGGTGCGCCTCGTCGTGCTGCCATCGAACCTGGGATTTGCCGGCGGTGTCAACGCCGGGTTGCGTACAGCGCGCGGCGATCTGCTGCTCCTGCTGAACAACGATGCGTTTGTTGAGCCGGGATGCGTGCCCGCACTGGTCGAAACAATGCGGCAACACCCGCAGATTGGCGCAGTCGCCGGCGTGCTGACGTTCGATCACCGCCCTGAACTGGTCGCCTCGGCGGGTATCACTGCGCGCCGCGACGGGGTGGCGCTTGATCGGTGGACTGGACGTGATGTGCATTCGCTGCCAGCAGCGCCGCAACCGGTGATGGGCGCAAGCGGCGGACTGGCGCTCTACCGGCGAACCATGCTTGATGACATCGGACTAATGGCGCCGAATTTCTTCAACTATCTCGAAGATGTTGATCTGGCCTGGCGCGCCCGGTTGCGGCAATGGCCATGCCTTCTCATTCCCGCTGCCCGCGCCCGGCATGTCTATTCCGCTACCGGTGGGCAGGGGTCGCCGTTGAAGCAGCGGTTGCTGGGGCGTAACCGCTGGCGCGCCGTCATCCGTTGCTTCCCGCCCCGTGTGTTACGCGCCTGCCTGCCTCATATGCTGGCGTATGACGCAATGGCGCTGGCATACGCGACGCTCACCCGCAAGCCCGCGATGATCGCCGGACGAATCGAAGCGCTGCGCGACTGGTCAATGCTGATGCAGGAACGACGGCGCATTCAGGCGCGGCGCACGGTTTCGGATCAGGCGTTCGCCGCATGGCTCGAACCGCCGCCGTCGCCGTGGCGGACGCTGCGCGCAGCAAAACGACTCGATGCGCTGCTGGAAATGAGGGGACAGTGAAGACGTGAACGTGAACGACCGACGCCGGGCAGGCAAACATTGAGTCGGTGGTGGTATGGTTGCGACAGGCGCCAACGCAAGGCGCCCTGCCGCCGCGTGCCAAGCGCGTATGTCGGCGAGACGCCAGCGATCTCATAGAGCGATCATCCAAAACCTGGACGTCAAGGACGTGGTGCGACTGACGTTGGCTGAGCCGTAGGCGTCATTACAGTTGCATACGCATTGGGCCGCTTTGTACGATCAAGGACGTGGTGCGGCTGACGCTGGCTGAGCCAGTCGAAGCCAACGTCAGCCCCACGACGGTCAACACGGACAAAGATTGTGCACCATCTGGTTG
>NZ_JBYNRX010000112.1:0-15842 GCF_057785375.1 Roseiflexus sp. | reverse complement strand
AGCGCATCCAAAAATCTCCGGGTGGGCGACGGCACTGCCGTCGCCCAGCCGGTTGCCGTCGCCCAGCCGGTTGCCGTCGCCCAGCCGGTTGCCGTCGCCCACCCCTCGGCGCAGAGCGAATCCAAAAATCTCCGGGTGGGCGACGGCAGTGCCTTCGCCCACCCCTCGGCGCAGAGCGCATCCAAAAATCTCCGGGTGGGCGACGGCAGTGCCGTCGCCCAGCCGGTTGCCGTCGCCCAGCCGGTTGCCGTCGCCCAGCCGGTCACGTTTCGGATCGGCGCCAGGGGCTACGTCACCGGTTCGCTGATCGTTTTGAGCACCCGATGCGCCTTGAGCGCCAGCCATAGCGCCAGCCGATCCTCCGCCACGTCCGGGTCGCGCCCACTGATCTCCTTGATGCGCATCAGGCGGTAGAGGAGGGTATTGCGGTGAATATGCAGCGCCTCGGCAGTACGCGCCAGGTTGCCATTGTGCTCAAAGAAGGCTTCGAGGGTCTTCAACAGTTCACCGTGCTGGTCGCGGTCGTAATCGACGAGGGTTGCAAGAGTGCCACGGTAGAACTCCCACAGTTCCGGCGTCTCTCGCAGGAGCAGGAGCAACCGATACACTCCCAGGTCGCCGAAATCGAGCACACGTCCGTTCCCCAGCAATTCCCGCCCGATGAGTAACGCCTGTTCCGCTTCGCGCAGCGAGCGCGACCAATGGGTGAGGGTCGGCGCCTCGCGCCCGATCGCCACCAGCACGCCGGGAATATCATCGGACAGCCGCGCGCGCAGTTGATCCGCAATCTCATGCGCTCGCACGCCACGACTCACCGATGGAATGTAGCAGAGGACATCATCGATGCGGCGCATCATTGGCGCTGCAATGCCGAGCGCGTTGAGCGCGGCGCTGAGCGCGCCAGACAATCGTGCAATGGTGCGATCGTCATCGTTTGCTACACCGCAGAGCAGGGCAACGTGCGGCTGGCGCAGGTCGTACCCCAACTCACGCCCGCGTTGCACCAGCGTCTTATCGTCTGCGGCAGCGCCAACCAGCACTGCCTGCACGAAATCGCCGCGCAGACGTTCTTCGGCTGCGAGGACCGCCTGCTCTTTCGCCAGTTCCAGCGCCAGCGCCGATGCTCCCTGTTGCGCCGCCAGGCGATCCCAATCGTCGAGGGTGTCGCCGCAGAGCGCCAGATAGCCGAAGTTGCGCCCGGCGGCATCGCCCGCTGCAATCGGCCCGATCTGCTGCACCCAGATCTGCTGCCCCAGGTGAGTCACCTCTCCCGTGCCGCGTGGCTGGAGCGTCTGCAATGCCACGCGCGCCGGACCGCGCGCCCGCAGTGCGCGCACTTCGCCCGTCGAGCTGTAGAATGCCAGGCTGCGCCCGGTGCGCTCGGCAAGGGTTTCGAGCAATCCATTGACGCCGGCGCCTGCCAGTGATCGTTGCGTCAGCACATGCCCGAGTTGCGCGGCGCGCCGCTCGATCTGTGCGTCGTAATCGCTGATCAGGCGTTGAACTTCCCGTTCGACCTCGCGGATGTCGCTGGCATCGGGAAGATGGAGCAGCGGCAGTCGCAGCGTCTCAGCGGTTGCGCGCGCCTGATCCGAAATATCGCCCTGTACTGCAATTGCGGCTATTGGCACCTGCGCCAGCCGCTCTGCCAGATTGGCAAGCGTCAAGCGCTCATCGAGCGCGCGCAACGCACTGGTCGCCACCAGCACGAATTCACCGCCGCGCAGATTGGTGAAAACCGGCGGCGTTGCGCGCGGGGTTGCCACCCAGCTTACCTGATGACTCAGACCGGCGCTGCCCGCCGTAACCACGACACCTTCGGGCAACGCTAGACGCACGACATCCTGAACGGTCAGTGGAGGCATGGATTGACCTCGAACCTGTCGTTTGCCAGACGTTGAAGATTATCACTGGCTTAAGATTTCCGGGTCTATTCTACAACGATCCGGTACAGGACGCCATTATTATACCCGGCGACGTAGAGTTCACCCGCCTCGTCTTCGCCGAAAGTGGCGATCTGGAGGTTGGATTGCAGCAGTTCGGCGCGCTCCCATCCACCGGCGGACGGACGTAGCCCCCAGATGCGCCCGCTGCAAAAGTCGCCGAAGATGTAGACGCCTTGCAAGGCGGGGAATGCGGCGCCACGGTACACGTGCCCGCCGGTCACGGAACATCCCAGGCTGTGCGGGTAGACGTCAATGGGAAGATCAAAGGCGCTGCGGTCACAATCGTTCTGGCGGAAACACTCGTCCCCCTCCATCACATTCCAGCCGAGATTGGCGCCGGCGCTCCGTCCGGCAGGCAGCATATGAACCTCTTCCCGCCGATTCTGACCAACGTCGGCAATGAACAGATCGCCGGCGGCGCGGTCGAATGAGAAACGCCACGGGTTGCGCACGCCAGAGATCCAGACTTCCTGCCGCCCACCGTTGCCGTCTGCCCAGGGGTTGTCCGGGGGAATGGTGTAGGGAAGCGTTTCAACGTTGATACGCAGTATTTTTCCCAGGAGCGTCCAGCGATCCTGCCCCGCGCCCAACGGGTCGCCGGCGCCGCCGCCGTCTCCCATTCCAACGTAGAGCATACCGTCCGGTCCAAAGATGATCAGTCCGCCATTGTGGTTGGCGAACGGTTGTTCGATAGTCAGCACCACCTCCTCAGTGGAAGGGTCGGCACGGTCGCCGGCGGCGCTGAACCGCGAGACCACCGTATCGCCGTCGTTATCGGTATAGTTGACGAAAAGCCATCCATTCTCGCGGTAGCGGGGATGGAATGCGACGCTGAGCAGTCCCTGCTCATTGGCGCGCGACCCGACCCGGTCGGTAATATCCAGAAAGGGTTCAGGCAGCGCCTGCCCATCGCGCACAATGCGGATGCGCCCGACTTTTTCGACGACGAACAATCGTCCGCTGCCGTCGCCGGCATGGGTGATATGCAGCGGACGGTCAAAACCGGCAACAATCTGCTGGAGCGCAATCTGCGGCATCTGCGACGCCGTCGGCGGGGGTTGCGTGGGGACGCTCGTCGGTGCGGCAGGCTGTGTGGACGCGCTTTCGGGCGTGGCAGGCGGGGGTTGCGTAGGGACGCTCGCCTGCGTGGCAGGCGGCTGTGCCGGTGTGCCGGCAACCGCAGTCGCAATCGGCGCTGCCGGCGCCGGTGTTGTCGCCGAAGTCGGGATCAGGGTTCCAACCGGTCTTTCGTTCGCCGGCGCGCTGTTCAAACGCATACCGCAACCGGTAAGCGCAGCGAGGACGATCAGGATCAGAATGAATCGCATTATCGCTCCTTCTGCCGATCAAGGCGATTGCTTCGAGGCCACGAAGCGTAAGGACGGGTCTCAGACCCGCCCTTACGCTCCGGGTCCGGGATGATCGATGATGCGGCGGCAGAGCCGCTGCACTGCACCACAAGAGAAGATAAGCGCCGTTCTGCCGAAGGCGAAAAGAGTACTTGCGCGGCTCGCGGTGAAGCGACCGAGTACGTTCTATTATGAGCATTGTACCAGTTTCCCTCGCCGGACATTTGCCGTGAACGTGAGAAACGTCTGAGAGATCGCCTGTTGGTTTGACAGCGTAGTATGTTCAGAGTATGCTTCTCACAAAGGCGCTGGAACCTTCATATGAAGCCCGTTATACCGCTCCAGGTCTCCGACGGTCTTGCCGAAGACCTGGCGAAAGTCGAACAGATTATCCATGACCGCATGTACGCGCGACCGATTGTTGCGCAAACCGCACACGCAGCGCTGCGTGACACGGCAACGCCGTACCTGCGCGCAATGCTGGTGATGCTTGCCGCACGACTCGGTCGCTCCGACTCGCGCCGTGTGATCCATGCAGCGGTTGCAGCGGAGCTGATCCACAGCGCCACTGCCGTCCACGATAGCCTGATCAACGATGCCGCGCGTCGTCGTGGCGAACCTGTCGGCGATCAACGCTGGAATGGCGATGTGGCGCTGATGTCGGGCGATTACCTGCTGGCGCTGGCGGCATCCGAAATGGCGCGCGCGCCCGATTCGCGGATTATCGGCATGTATTCGCGCGTGGTTATGACCTTCTGTGAAGGTCGGCTGACGCCGATCACTGCGATAACGCCGCTCGATCAGGCGCTGGCGCAGCACGAGTATGTCGCCGAAAGCCGGACTGCCGCGCTCTTCGAGGCAGCGGCTCGGGTCGGGATTGTCTGCGGCGGCGGCGACGATGCGCTGGCTGATGCCCTGGGGCGTTTTGGCAGGGAACTCGGTATGGCAATGCACATTGCTGCTGAAGTGCACGATTACGACACCAATGACGCCGGACGCGCCCTGCGCCTTGGCCGGATCACCCTGCCGCTGATCTATGCAGTCGATGCCGGGGGAGGCGCTGATCTTGCAGTGGTCATCGATCAGCACCCGCTCGACGCGCAACGCCTGACTGTCGCCGTCGATCAGGTGCGACGCCTCGGCGTTCCGCGGGCGCGCGCCAGAATGCGCGATCATGTGCAGCGCGCGGTCGCTGCGCTGGCTTCCGTCCCGCCCGGCGCCGTTCGAGATGCGCTTGTCGCGCTTGCAGACGGAATAGCCCAAATGTAAGGCTCTTGCGAGACGCTCGCTATGGCTGCATATACTGTGCGTTCCACCCGTCATACATTTACGGTGACGCTTGCCGAACTCGAACTGGAGTTTTCCCTCGATGATGGTGGGTTGCGCGCATTGCGACGACCAGACGGAACAGATGTGGTCGGACGTGGCGCGCCTCACGCCGGTATCGACGTTTCGCTTGCTGAAACTGGCTGGCTGGCGAGACGCTCCTTTGCGCGCTATCTCAACCATACCCTGTACAGCATCTCCGGCGGCGTTGACATTGTTGTCGTCATTGGTCTGGGACCGTTGAAGATCTATGATCGCTACCGGGTGGTCGGGTCGCTCATCATGCGCCGCATCAGTCTGGAGAACGCCGGCGAGGATGAACTGGCGCTGTGTGGCGTGCGTCTGGCGATCAGCGGTGCTTGCGTTGGCGCGCCGGAGCGCTGCCGCTTCGAGGCGCCTGCGAATGTCATCCGTCCCCGCATGCCGATTGCCACGCTGCGCAACGATCTGCGCCAACGTCACTGGTCAGACGCCACGGCGCTGGAAACCCCGGCGTTCGCACTCGCACCCGCCGACGCGCCTGGTCTGCTGGCGTTGCACAACGATATCGTCGGCGAAACGCTGGCATGCTGGTATGCCGATGCGTCCCATCCGGCGCGCCCGCGTGTCGAAGGCGATGGCAGCGCCGTTACACTGCTCCACGAAATCCGGATCGCTGAGCGGCTGCGGGTCGAAGTGGCGTTGTCAATCGGCGTGCAGATGCTGCTGCTGGAACGCGCGCCCTGGCACGAGGCATTGCCGCGCATTCGCCAGATGATGGCGCACGGACGCGCCCCTGCGCCCGCACCGCCTGAATGGCTCGTTGATACTGCGATGTTCGTCACGCATCCGGTGCGCTATGGCGGGTTCGATGGAATGATCGATGCGCTCGACGCCATCCGACGCTTCGGATGTACGACGATCTGTCTCCTGCCGGTGCACGACATCGCTGCACCACACCAGCACGCGGCGGAATGGTCCCCGACGCAACCAGAAGACCTCTACGCGCTGCGTTCCTTCTCGGCTCTGGACGTGTCGCTTGGCGGCGTCGAGGGGTTGCGTCACTTCGTTGATGCTGCGCATGCGCGTCATATGCGGGTGGTGATCGACCTTCCGCTCTCCGGGTGCGCCGCCGACTCGCCGTATGTCCAGAACCATCCGGAATGGTTCTGCCTGGACCAGACGGGTCAGTTTATCCGCTTTTCCGGCGAGGTCGACACGCTCTACTTCGACTGGCGCAACGCCAGTTTGCGTTCGCTCGTGATCGGCGAAGCGCTCGCGCTGATGGAGCAGACCGGCATCGATGGCTTTCGCGTGCTGGTCGCGCGCGATGTGCCGCCAGGGTGGCCTCTTGGCGCAGCAATAAGTGGAAGCAGCAGCATGGGGGTGACGCACCTGATTGAAGAATTGTACGCTGCCATGCACCAGCGGCGCCCCGGTGCGGCGCTGATCACCGACCTGGCAGGACCATTGCTGGCATCCAGACGTGATCTGCTCATTGATGAAGCTGCGCACCATATGTTCACCCAACTGGCAATCGGGCGTCTGAGCGTGCCCGAAATGCAGCACTGGCTCACCGATGCTCTGGCGATTGGCGACCCCGGAACGCTGCGCGCATGCTTTACTGAAAGCCATTATTCCAGTGTGAGCAATCCGCTGGCAGAAGTGCTGCGCGGTTCACGCGCCGCCCGGATGATCCTTGCAGGGATGGTTGGATGCGGATATGTGCCATTGATCCGCGATGGGCAGGCGGAAGACCGCGACGATCAAGAGTTCACTGCGCGTCTGCTCAAGGCGCGCGCGCACAGCATTGCATTGCGGCGCGGAACCGTCGAACCCGATGGCGCGCGCTGCAACGATCCGGCGATCTTCGTGGTCGTGCGCCGTCACGCAGACGAATGCGTTGTTACCCTGCTGAACGCCAGCCCGATGCGTCGCCGGGCGATCCTTGATCTGCTCCTCGCCGATCTGACAGCGGACGACTATCTCGTCAGCGATTTGCTCGATGAACCCGTGATCAACGGTGAACCCGGCGTGCTGCTACGACGCGACGATCTGGAGGCGTTTCCTGTTGTGCTGGGTCCATTTGCTGCACGATTCCTGGCGCTGCGTCCTGCGGCATCCCATGTCCTGCATCCCGTCGACGCTGAACCGCCGGAGGCGGCGCTTCAGGATGCCGGACGCACAACCACGCGAGAGTGAGGGCAAGACGTTGGGTCGGGTCAGCGCCCCGCCCTACAAGGACGTGGAGCGGCAGACGTTGGCTGAGCCTGTCGAAGCCGCCGTCTGCCGCCAGATGGTGGGGCGGGTCAGCGCCCCGCCCCCTACTACCCCGCTCCTCGCTCCGCTATGACTGCTGCGGCGCATTTTTCGCCGCTGATCATGGCGGCATTCAGGCTGCTGGCTTCGGTAAACTCGCCGGCAAAGAAAAGCCCCGGTCGTCCGCTACGATTGTCGGGCAGCAGCGGATGAATGCCCGGCGCCTGCGGGAACTGCGCGTAGGCGATACGGTACACCCGCAACGGCTGATACCCTTCGAGCGCCGCCAGCGCGTCGGCATCACCGGCGAACATGCGCCGCAGATCGGCAAGCGCCGCCCGGTAGAGGTCATCGTCGCTCAATGTGCTCGATCCGAGCGCCGTCGCGCTGAGCAGACAGCGTCCCGGCGGCGCATAATCTGGCGCAACGTTGCTGATCATCTGCGCATTGTTCACCAGCGCGTCGGGAGCGGCGTTCAGCGCAATCTTGCGCCCGCGATAGACCGGCTGACTGCCGCTGAAGTAGAGCGTGATCGTCTGCAACGCGCCCTGCGGCATCGGCAGGCCGCTCAGCCGCGCCGCTTCGGGCGCCGGCGTCGCCACCACCACCGCATCGGCGACTAGTTCCTCCCCGGATGCCAGCCGCGCACCGGTCACCCGTCCCTCGCTCATGATCAGTTCGGCGACCGGCGCGTGCAACCGGATCAGCCCGCGCTCCAGGAGGGTATCGCCAAGTTGCCCGGCAATTGCGCCCATACCGCGCGCCGGCAGCGCCGCAGCCCCTTCGGTGAGCATCTTGAAATCGAAGCGGAAGCACTTGGCGCTAGTGCGCAGGCTGCGGTCAAGAAAAATCCCACCGTAGAACGGACGAAAGAAATGGTTGATCGTCTGCTCGCTGAACCCGGATCGGCGCAAGTACGCCAGCGTCGTCTCATCGTCCCCTGCCAGCACGTCGTCAATCGACTGACGGCGCAGACGCTGCGCGAGCAGCAGCACGCGCAACTTGTCGAAGGGCGGAATAATCGGCGCCAGCGCTGCATCGAGCGCCGCCGCCTGATCACGCAGTGGGTCGGTCAGAACGAAGCGCTTCCCCGCCAGGCAGATGATCGCCCCCGGATCGAAGCGCCGCAGATGCAGCGCATCGAGGTCAAGGCGGCGGCGCGCCGCCGGATACGCCTCGAATAACACCTGAAATCCGCGATCCAGGGTGAACCCGTCGGCATGGTCAGAACGCACCCGACCGCCAATGCCGTCGCTTGCTTCCACAATGGTGACATGCACACCCAGCGAGTCAAGAATGCGTCCGCAGGTCAATCCGGCAAGACCCGCGCCAATGATCAGAACGTGCATAGGACATATTCCTCAAGCATCTCTGGCTCAATGCCTCTTCCATAAGCGCACACAAAGGCGCAAAGATTCTGTGTACACGTAGTGGCTTATTGTATCAGCGTTTCTGAGAAACCTGCTCAATAATGGTGTTATTATCCCATAATTGCGTGCGTTTGACAAAACGGGCTGTGGGTGGAAAGATGCCCTGTGAGGAGAACTATCCCGACATCGTGCATCCGCCTGCTTCTTGCCGGATGTCGGCGTTCCCGACGCATCACGCCGTATTATAAGCGTAAAGGTATCAATGATGGCTACGAACCCGCTCTCACTCCAGATGTACACCCTGCGCGATCTGGCGGCGACCGACTATGTCGGCGCGTTGCGGAAGGTGAAGGAAATCGGATACGGCGCTGTCGAAGTGGCGGGGGTCGGCGGAATGAGCGCCGCCGCGCTGCGCCAGGAACTCGACGCCATCGGGCTGATCATTTCCGGCGCGCATGTGCCGATCGAGATGCTGGAGAGCCAGCTCGATACAATCATCGCCGATATGCAGACACTGGGAGCGCCATACCTGATCTGCCCCTGGATGCCGCCGGAGCGCCGCAACAATGCCGACGACTACCACGCCCTGGCGCGCGTTCTCAACGGCATTGGCGCAACCGCTGCCGCTGCCGGGTTGACCTTCTGCTATCACCATCATGACTTTGAACTCCAGCCGTTCGGCGACACTACCGGATTGCATATCCTGCTGCACGAATGCGATCCGCGCGCCGTGGCGTTCGAGATCGACGTGTACTGGGCTGCCTTTGCCAGCGTCGATCCGGTGCGGTTGATCGGCGAATTCATCGGACGTGCGCCGCTCATCCACCTGAAGGACATGGCGCCCGGCAGCCGGACATTCGCCGAAGTCGGGCATGGCACGCTGGACATCCCCGCCATCCTGCGCGCCGCACGCGCCGCCGGCGCGCAGTGGTTCATTGTCGAGCAGGACGTCTGCCAGCGTCCGCCGCTCGAAAGCGTGCGCATGAGTTATGAGTATCTGAAGGGGCTGGGGTTGTAAGGGAACGCAGAATAGACCCTGCGCCCCCGCATCCCCCCTCTCCCACTCCCCTCCCACTCCCCTCCCACTCCCCTCCCCCTTTATGGGGGAGGGGCAGGGGGTGGGGGAGAGGGAAGGGTCGAGGGTGGGGGTGAGAGAAGGGTCGAGGGTGGGGGTGAGGGAGGGGCAGGGGGTAATGCAACAGCAGGCAATCCTATGCCCCTGCGCCCCCCTCGGCTTGTCGTTCCAGGTGTGCAACATACGTGGACGCATACTTTACATCGAAGGGGGAGTAATCTATACTCTCTCGCAAAAATGGATGCTCGCAACGAGGAGAACCATTGACGATGCAGCCTGGCAGTATCGTTCGCTGTCGTCATCGTGATTGGGTGCTGATGCCTGCCGAAACGGATGACGTGTGGGCGCTGCGCCCGCTCACCGGCGCCGATGATGATGTCGTTCACATTCATAAAGGGTTGTCCAACCTCATACGCTACACATTGCCTTTCGAGCAGGTGGAATCGAGTGTGTTTCCGCTGCCGACCGCCGATGATGTTGCAGACGCCGCTGCTGCGCATCTGCTCTGGCAGGCGGCGCGCCTGACCTTGCGCGAAGGCGCCATGCCGTTTCGCTCGCTCGGACGCATCTCCATCCGTCCGCGCACCTATCAGTTCGTCCCGCTGTTGATGGCGCTCAGGCTCGATCCGGTGCGCCTGTTCATCGCCGATGATGTCGGCGTGGGGAAGACCATCGAGGCGCTGCTTGTGGCGCGTGAACTGCTCGACCGCGGCGAGATTCGGCGGGTGTGCGTCCTGACGCCGCCCGTCCTGTGTGAGCAGTGGGCGCAGGAGATGGCTGAAAAGTTTAACCTCGAGCCGGTGATTGTGCGTTCGGGGACGGCGGGGCAACTGGAGCGTCGTGTTCCCGCAGGAATGAGCATCTATGAGCATTTTCCCATTCAGGTGGTGAGCATTGATTTTGTGAAAACCGACCGGAACCGCCATCAGTTCCTGCACTTCTGTCCCGAATTCGTGATCGTGGACGAAATTCACGGCGCTGCCGCCGCCCAGGGGCGCAGTCAGCACGAACGGCATGCGCTGGTCAAGGAAGTCGCCGCCAACCCGCGTCGGCATCTGATCCTGCTCACGGCGACGCCCCACTCCGGCAAGGAAGACGCCTTCCGCTCGCTGTTGGGGTTGCTGCGCCCGGAATTTGCTGAATGGGATGTCGCCGCGCTCGACGAGCGGCAGCGCGACGCCCTTGCCAGGCACTTCGTGCAGCGCACCCGCGCTGATATTGAGCGCACGTGGGAAATGGCCGCGCCGTTCCCAAAGCGTGAGGCGCTGGACGCGACCTACGATCTGTCGCTGGCGTACCGCGATCTGTTTCAGCGCACCTACGACTTTTGCGCGGAGATTGTGCAGACGGGCTGACGGCTCGACGAGCGCAGGCGCCGCGTCCGCTACTGGGGGGCGTTGGCGTTGTTGCGCTGCGTGATGTCCAGTCCGGCGGCGGCAGTGGCGGCGCTGGTCAATCGGAGCGGCGCAGCGTCGGAGCGGATGGCGGAATTGGGCGAAGAAAGCGATGCGGCGCCAGCGTTTTCGCCCTACGTCTTCGAGTCGTCTGACGACCGCACCGACGACGAGATTCCGACGCCGCCGGTGGAGGCGACCGAGTCCATGCTCCCCGACGCCGACCGACGTCGGCTGCGCCAACTGGCGAAGATGGCCGAGCGCCTGCTCGGATCGGAGGAGGACGAGAAGGCGCGCCAGGCGACGACCATCGTGCGCAATCTCTTGCGTGAAGGGTTTTTCCCGATTCTTTGGTGCCGCTACATCGCCACAGCCGACTATGTCGCCGAACGCCTGCGCGCGCAGTTGCCCGATGTGCAGGTGGTGTGCGTCACCGGCCGGATGCCCGATGAGGAGCGGCAAGCAAAGATCGCCGAGATCGATGCCGACCGGTTGCGGGTGCTGGTCGCAACCGATTGCCTCTCGGAAGGAGTGAACCTCCAGTCGTTGTTCAGCGCCGTCATCCACTACGACCTACCGTGGAACCCCAATCGCCTCGAACAACGCGAGGGCCGGGTGGATCGCTTCGGTCAGCAGGCCAAGCGCGTGAAAGTGCTGCGCTTCTTTGGCAGGAATAATCCGGTAGACGGCGCCGTGATCGATGTGCTGCTTGAAAAGGCGCGGGTGATCCGCCAGACCCTGGGCGTCCACGTGCCGGTTCCCGAAGAGGGTGAAAGCGTGATGCAGGCGGTCCTCGAAGCGTTGTTTCTGCGCACGACGCAACGGAGCGCCCAGCTTACGCTGGACCTGGGCGCGCCTGAAGCGGACTTCTTGCATCGCCGTTGGGATCAGGACGTTGAGCGCGAGCGCATCAATCGCACGCGCTTTGCGCAGCGCGCGCTGAAACCCGAAACGGTGCAGCGTGAACTCGATGCGACCGATGCCGTGCTCGGCGATCCGGCGGCAGTGCAGACCTTTGTGCTGACCGCTGCTCAACGTCTTGGCCTTCCTATCACCAAAGACCCCAGGCGGACGGATGTCTGGCGCATCCCCCTCGATCCTCACACCCTTGCGCTGGTTCCTGAACCGATCCGTCTCGTCCTCCCGCACCGTTCGTCCCGCGCGACGCGCCTATCATCCGCGCTATGGCCCATCTCGTTTGTCTCGCCGACCCCGGCAGGCGCCGAGTATGTGGGCCGCAACCACCGCTTTGTGGCGGCGCTGGCGCGCACCTTGCTGGAGGCGGCAATCGCCGGACAGGGAAACGGTACGGTGTCGCGCTGTGGCGCCGTCCGCACCCGCGCAGTGACCGCGCTGACGACGCTGGCGTTGCTGCGGGTGCGCTACCTCCTCCGGCAACCGGCGCGGACGCCGCTGTTGGCTGAAGAGGCGCTGGTCGTCGGCTGGCGCGGCAGCGGCAATGCCCCCGATCACTGGCTGGCGGATGATGAGGCGCTCCGCTTACTGGCGGAAACGACGCCGGATGCCAACATTCCGGCAGCCGAGAAGCGGGAATTGGTTCAGCGGGCGATGCGCGAGATGGGCGAGTGGCAAGGAGCGCCTGACGCTTGGGGGAAGGCGCATGCAATCCAGCGGCTGATGCGGGAACGGATTGAACAGCGCGCCGCGCACCTGGTGGAAAGCCATAAGCGCGTGCGCCAGGCGGTCTCCTTGAACGTGCGCGGTCTGGAGGTTCAACCGCATGTTCCGCCTGACCTCCTTGGCGTTGTCGTCCTGCAACCGATGGTGAAGCCATGAGTGCGTTTCCGTCCATTCGCATCGAAGGCGGCCTGTTGGGGCCGGACATCCTGGAACATCTTGTTGCCGGCGACCTGCCCGGGCAGAAGCCGTCCGACTTCGGGTTGGATGACCGGCAGAGCCTGACCGACGAGATGGCGGCGGTCTTTGCCGATGCCCGCGCGCAATGGGAGGCGTTTCGCCGACGGCTGGCGCGCCTGCCGGAGAGCGACCCGGCGACATCTGTCACACGCGACGCCTGGGTCATCCCGTTCTTCAGCCTGTTGGGGTACGAGCTGCGCTACAACCAGCGCGCCTACGACGTTGACGGCATGACCTTTGCAATTTCCCACCGCGCCGGCGATTCCGACGACGCGCCGCCAGTGCATATCGTCGGCGCGCGGCAGGAGTTGGGGCGGGCGGCGCCCACGGGCCGCCCCCGTCTCGCCCCGCATGCGCTGGTGCAAGAGTTTCTCAACCGGACCGAGCGCCTCTGGGGCGTTGTGACCAACGGCGAGGTCGTGCGCGTGCTGCGGGAGAGCGTCTACATTCGTCGCCAGGCGTATGTGGAATTCGACCTGCGCCACATCTTCGAGGAACAACGCTTTCACGACTTCGCCGCGCTGTATCGGCTGCTCCACCGCACCCGTCTGCCGCATGGCGGGGGCGCGGCGGACGCGCGCGCGTGCTGGCTGGAACGGTACTATCAGCACGGGCTGGAGCAGGGCGACCGGGTGCGCGAACGCCTGCGCGACGGCGTGGAGGCGGCGATCACGCGCCTGGCGAACGGCTTTCTGTCCCATCCCAGGAATAGCGCGCTCCGCGCGCGACTGGCGCGGGGAACGCAGGGCGGCGCGTCTGCGTTCCTCGCTCCGGCGGGGGGCGGAGGGGGCGGTGCGCCGCTGACCCCCAGGATTTCTACCGCCAACTCCTGCGTCTCGTCTACCGCTTCCTCTTCCTGCTGGTCTCCAAAGAACGCGGACTGATCGGCGCCGCCGCCCTCTACCGCGAGCACTACGGCGTCACCCGGCTGCGCCGCGCCCTTGAGCGCCGCAGCGCCGCCACCGAGGACGACGACCTCTGGTGCAGCCTCACGGTGCTCTGGTATGTGCTGGCAGACGAACGGCTCGCCGCGCTGCTCGGCGTGGCCCCGCTCAACGGCGACCTCTTCGAGCCGATCGATCTGGATGCCTGCGCGATCACCAACCGTGACCTGCTGGACGCTTTCTGGCATCTGGCCTACTACCGCGACACTCCCGGCAGCCCGCCGCGCCGCGTGAACTACGCCGCGCTCGATGTGGAAGAACTGGGGTCGGTGTACGAAAGCCTGCTCGATTACCACCCGCTGATCATCGCCGACGGCGCCGCGCTCCGCTTTGAACTGGCCTACGGCTCAGAGCGCAAGGCGACCGGCTCCTACTACACCCCGCCGGACCTGGTCGGCGCCGTGATCCGCGCGACGCTCGATCCGGTGATCGCAGAACGCCTCGCCCCGGCGCGAACAACGGCGGAGAAGGTCCAGGCGATCCTCTCCATCCGCGTGCTCGATCCGGCCTGCGGCTCCGGGCACTTCCTGCTTGCGGCGGCGCGGCGGCTGGGCAAAGAACTGGCCCGCATCCGCACCGGCGAAGACGAACCCGCCCCGGAGCAGGTGCGCGTCGCTCTCCGCGATGTGGTGGCCCACTGCATCTACGGCGTGGACAAAAACCCGCTGGCGGTCGAACTGGCGCGCGTGGCGCTGTGGCTGGAGAGCCACGCCGAGGGCAAGCCACTCACCTTCCTCGACCACCGCATCACGTGCGGCGATTCGCTGGCGGGTCTCGCCGACCTCGCTGCGCTGGAGGACGGCATCCCCGACGAGGCGTTTGCGCCGGTCAGCGCCGACGACAAAGGGGTCGCCGGCGGGCTGAAGCGCCAAAACCGCAAGGAAGCAGGCGGGCAGAACACGCTGTTCGGCGCCTTCGACCCGGTCGCCGCAGTCGCCGCCCTGGGCGCGGAGGCGGCGTCCGTTGACCAGATCGGCGACGACACGCCGACAGCCGTGCGCGCCAAGAAGCAGTGCTACCAGGCGTTCCGGCAAAAAACAGCGCGGCAGCGCATCGCCTGCAACCTCTGGACGGCGGCCTTCTTTCAGGCGCGACGGGCCGGGGTGCCACTGGCCAGTTTCATCACGACCGACACCGTGCGCGCATGGCTGGCGACGCAGACGGCGCACCCCCAAGCGGTCGCCGCCGCCGAGGCCCTCGCGGCGCAGCACGGCTTCTTCCACTGGCCGGTGGCGTTCCCCGATGTGTTCGCCCACGGCGGCTTCGACGTGGTGCTGGGCAATCCGCCGTGGGAGCGGATCAAGCTGCAAGAACAGGAGTTCTTTGCCGCACGCGACCCGGAGATCGCCCGCGCCCCGACCGCAGCGGTGCGCAAGCGGCTCATCGCCGCCCTGCCCGCCGCAAAGCCAGCCCTCTGGGAGGACTACCAGCAGGCACTGCACACCGCCGAAAGCACCAGCCGCTTCCTGCGCGGCAGCGGCTGCTACCCATTGACCGGACGGGGCGACATCAACACCTCCTCGGTCTTTGCCGAGCGGATGCGGGCGCTGGTGCGGCCCGGCGGACGGATGGGGATTGTTGTGCCGACCGGCATCGCCACCGACGACACCAACAAACACTTCTTCGCCGAGATCGTGACGCGGGGGGAGATGGTGAGCCTCTATGACTTCGAGAATCGGAAGAAACTCTTCCCGGCTGTCTGTAGCCGAATAAAATTCGCACTGCTCACCGTGCAGAAGCGTGACGAGCGCAGCGCGCGCCGGGTGGCGCCAGCCGAATTTGCCTTCTTCTTGCACGACGTTGCCGATCTTGCCGACGCCGAGCGGCGGTTCACCCTGACGCCGGACGACTTCCGGCTGCTGAACCCCAACACGCGCACGGCGCCGATCTTCCGCAGCCGCTGCGACGCCGAGCTGACCAAGCACATCTACCGGCGCGTGCCGGTGCTGATTGACGAGGGGAAGGGCGAAGCCGGCAACCTGTGGGGGGTGGCGTTTACCACCATGTTCCACATGGCCAACGACTCGGGACTGTTCCAGACGACGCCTGCCCCCCCCAGCCCCTCCCCCACAAGGGGGGAGGGGAGCACTCCCCCCTCTCCCCTCGTGGGAGAGGGGGGCCGGGGGGGGGGGAGGGGAGAGAGGAGGGAGAGGAAGCAGAGGGAGCAGAAGAACGCTGGGAGGTTCCTGAGGAGTTGCGTAGAAAGATGGTAGAGGTCGCGCGCGAGTTCCGCAAGCACCCCACCCCTAGCGAGGCCATCTTGTGGCAAGCGCTGCGCGGCAAACAGCTTGACGGCATCAAGTTCCGCCGCCAGCAAAACAT
>NZ_JBYNRX010000111.1:0-76764 GCF_057785375.1 Roseiflexus sp. | reverse complement strand
ACGAGTGCAAAGAGCCGCAGCCGGTTGTGGCCGCCCTCGCACCTCTTACGTCTCACCTCTTGCCTGGTCAAAGGACGAGTGCAAAGAGCCGCAGCCGGTTGTGGCCGCCCTCGCACCTCTTACGTCTCACCTCTTGCCTGGGGCAAAGGACGAGTGCAAAGAGCCGCAGCCGGTTGTAGCCGCCCTCGCACCTCTTACGTCTCACCTCTTGCCTGGGCAAAGGACGAGTGCAAAGAGCCGCAGCCGGTTGTAGCCGCCCTCGCACCTCTTACGTCTCACCTCTTGCCTGGTATTATACACCATTCCCGCCTGCATGCTACAATACCCCTGTATGGCTCGTGAAATCGTTCGCGTCGCCGCATCCGGCGACATCCCACCCGGTCGCATGATCTATGTCGAAATCGATGGATTGCCGATTGCGCTGGCAAACGTCGATGGCGCTATCTATGCCTTCAGTGACTCGTGCCGGCACGAAGGCGGGCCACTCTCGTCCGGCGTGCTCATTGATGAGACCGTCACCTGCCCGTGGCACGGCTGGACCTACAATGTCCGTACCGGAAAAGCTATCGTCCCGCCGGTCGGTATCCGCATTCCAACCTACGAAACCAGGATCGACGGCGACAGCATATTGGTTGTTATCGACTGGCCCGATTGATGGAGCACGCCATGAATAACACGGAGGAATTGCCGCCGTCCTGGCGTATCACACGCGTTGTCAGCCGCGAACCGGAAGCGCCGCAAGATGCCACGCAGGTCATCGGCGAGCAGCGCCTCGCCGACCTTGCGCGCCCCGGTATGCGCGTGACCATTGCCTTCACCGATGCAACGCGCGCCTGCCCTGACGAACGGCTCGTCGGCGATCTCCTCGGTGAACTCGAACAATGCGGCATCGCCCCTGACGACATTACCCTGATCTGCGCTACCGGTCTGCACCGTCCCTCGACTTCAGCCGAACGCCTCGCCAAACTGGGAGCGGCAATCGTCTCCCGCTACCGGATTATCGACCACAATGCCCTCGACCCTGATGGACTCATCGATCTCGGAAACGTCAACGGAATTCCACTGGTCGTCAACCGTCACTGTATTGAGACTGACCTGCTACTGGCGACCGGCGTCGTCGAGCCGCATCAGTACGCTGGCTATTCCGGCGGCGCCAAAACCGTCGTTATCGGCTGCGGCGGCGAGGCGACGATCAGCGCCACGCACGGACCTGCCATGCTCGATCATCCGGGAACGCGATTGGGAGCGATCAACGGCAACCCGTTCCAGGCGTTTGTGCGCGCCGGCGGCGAACGCGCCGGGTTGCGCTACGTCATCAACACCATTCTCGACGAAACCGGCGCGCCCATCGTGATCGCCGCCGGTCCGCCGGCGCTCGTCCACGATTATCTGGTTGCGCAGGCGCGCACGATCTACGAGGCGCCGGTGGCGCAGCCGGTCCATATCGCCCGTGCTGGCGTCGATGGACCCAAGGCGGTCAACCTGTATCAGGCGAGCCGCGCAGCGACCTATCTGGCGCTGGCGGAAAACACCCCACTTCTGCCGGGCGCACCGATTCTGCTGCCCGCTCCCATCCCTGAAGGCGCCGGCGAGGGCGCTGGCGAACGCCGCTTCTTCGATGCGCTCTCGAATGCCACATCGCCGCAGCAATTGCTGGACGACCTGCGCCGCACCGGTTTCCCGGCCGGCGCACAACGCGCCTACATCCTGGCGCAGGTGCTGGTGCGCCATCCGATCATTGTCGTTGGTGCGCAGCACCCGGATGTGGTGCGCGCCTGCCATATGCACGCGGTTCCCGACATGGCAGCGGGGATTGCGCTGGCGGATCGCCTGGCGCGTGAGACCTTCAACCTGGCTTCTGACGCGCCGCTCGAGTTTCTCGACGTGCCGCATGCCCTGCTGACCCTGCCGCGCCTCATCTCATAGAGCGATCAACCACGTCGGCTGAGCCTGTCGAAGCCGGCTGAGCCTGTCGAAGCCAACGTCAGTCGCAAGACGGTCAACACGGGCAGGTATTGTGCAACATTGGCTTGATTGCTCTATGAGGGACATGAATACTGACTTCACTGCAAAAAGCTAACCACGAAGGTCACCAAGAAAGGAAATGCGCTTCATGTTTATTCCCCTTCGTGCGCTTCGTGTCCTTTGCGGTTAAGCCTTTTTTGCAGTGGACTCAATACTGACTTGCGGTCCGTCGGACAAGATGTTCGCGCATTCGTTGTGCGAGGCGCAACGGTCAGCGTGCCCCGGCAGCCGTATCGCAGGCGCCCGCGCCCTGGCATCGGCAGCCCCAGCGGGGCTTTCACGTGCGGTGAGCATGGTCGAGCCGCGTCCTCAGCGAGGGCATCAGCCCGCAGCGCCCCGGCAGGATGGTGCGAATGACCGCACATTGGTATAAGGTTGACCCCTGCGATAGCCGTGGCGCCTCACACAAAGGCGCAGAGGCCCAGAAGAGGCAGAGCGATCAGAATCTATCGAAGCGGTGTAGGTTCCGGCATTGCTATCGTGCGTGAAAAATGAGCAAGAAATAGCGCAACTTCCGTCTTTTCTTTCGCAACCATTTGTGGTACGCTAGAGAGGCACAATTTCATACCTCTGGCAATCAACAGATAGTCGATGCGATTATCTGGCTATTCCTGGCAGTGTGGGCTTTCACGACCGAACAAGGAGCGGGTCATGGTCCCACTGGATGAGTGGCTTGCAATTCGAGGAGAGCAATACGCGGCATTGCTCGACATGCGGCGTGAGCATATCTGTCGCACTGTTACTGAACGTCTGATGCACGCATTTCCGTTGCTCTGTTACGATCCAGCCCGGCCTGATGCAATCGAGTTTCAGCAACTGGCATACGAACGGACTCCACGCCGCTTTCACCGC
Source organism: Roseiflexus sp. (assembly GCF_057785375.1). Lineage (NCBI taxonomy): Bacteria > Bacillati > Chloroflexota > Chloroflexia > Chloroflexales > Roseiflexaceae > Roseiflexus > Roseiflexus sp. The sequence continues at coordinate 73,887 of NZ_JBYNRX010000111.1, read as the reverse complement.
CTGATACAGGTCGTTTTGCGGCTGCAATCCATTGCTGTGATCGAGCGCGAGTATCGCTGGGGATGGCCTATCCTGCAACGATACCGCGTGGAACGAATCCATTTGATTTCGCACATTCACTGGTACTTTGAGGCGGCGCGGAAGTTCGCCCCGCCGGAGCGCAGCGACCGCAAGCCTTTCGCACTGCTGGAAGCTGCGATTGTCCGGATCGTTCACAGCATTGCCCAAACAACAATCGATGCATTTGGCGGGAATGGTCATCAGAACAACCTTGGCTTTGCATTGTAACGCGCGCCGACGTATCGCACGATCTTGCGAAAATGGCATTGATATGCTATGATAATCGATGACGCAGGCGGGTAGCTCAATTGGCAGAGCAGCGGCCTCCAAATCCGCAGGTTGCAGGTTCGATTCCTGTCCCGCCTGCCACCCCGAAAATGAACCGTTGTCAGGCGCTTCATTCGATGGGAGGGGTGGCAGAGTGGTTGTAATGCAGTCGTCTTGAAAACGACCGGCCCTTCAAAAAGGCCCGTGGGTTCGAATCCCACCCCCTCCGCCACCGACACAATCTGGCTCACTCCGCACGGGGAGGTCGCATAGTTGGCCTAGTGCGGCGGTTTGCTAAACCGCTAGGGGAGCAATCCCCTCGAGGGTTCGAATCCCTCCCTCCCCGCCACACCAACAACCCCTTGCAGATGTGGAACCTGCGAGGGGTTTGTGATTCATCTCCTCCTCAAACACCCTGAACATCTTCCTAACAATCTTTTTCTACCATGGAACCGGCGGTGAACGCTGCCGCACAACGCTCAATACACACAAGAGGAGATGATGGTATGAACTTTTCTCGCTTACTCACCATCGGCGCGATTGCTGTAGGACTTGTTCTTGGCATCGCTATCGGTCCACTCGTTTCCGCAACGGTTGCCAGCGCACAGTCGTTACCAACGGCGCAGGCTGTCTTTCCCGGCGCCTCACTGTGGAATGACTTTCTCGATCAGCTTGCCGCAGCGCTGAACATTCAGCGCACCGCGCTCGACAGCGCGATCCAGACGGCGGGGAACAAGACAATCGACAATGCCGTGCAACAAGGGACGCTGACCCAGGCGCAGGGTGATGCGCTCAAGGCGCGCTTGCAGGCAGGCGACATCGGTGTGCTGTGGGGTCGTGGGCGCGGCAGAGGACCAGGCATGCAGGCGCTGGCGAATGTACACCGGGCAATGCTCGATGCTGCTGCGCAAAAACTGGGATTGACCGCCACCGACCTGATCGCCCGACTGCGGAGCGGGCAGACGCTGGCGCAGATCGCGCAGTCAAAAGGGATTGCTGAACAGGACGTGATTAATGCCGCGCTGTCCGCCGCCAAGACGCAACTCGATCAGGAGGTTGCGAATGGGACCCTAACGCAGGTGCAGGCGAACGCCATCTATACGAGTCTCCAGCAGAAGGGCGCGATGCTCTTCACCCCGCGCGGGCGCGGCTGGAGGGGTATGCCGATGATGCCTATGCCATTGCCTTCGAGCACAACGTAGAGCGTATGGGGCGGGTCTGGTACGGGCGGGTCTCAGACCCGCCCCTCCCCTCCGGCGTTGCACGCTGCCGGAACACGTGTGTTACACTGGTGGCATGACTGCTGAACTGCTTGCCGATGTCGCCGTGGGCGCCGATGCGGTGTTCACCTATCGCGTGCCGCCACCATTGCACACCATCATCCAGGCTGGTCACCTCGTGTGGGCGCCACTGCGCCAGCGGCGCGTGCAGGGCATTGTGCTCGATCTGTATGCCTGGGGCAACAACCCGAACGACCTCCAGGAGACGTTCAGCCCGCCTGCGCTCTGGACCGATCCTTCCGACCTTCCCAATTGGCAGACGCCAACATTGCGTGATCTGATCGATATTGCCGATCCGGAAGTATCGCTGACGCCAGCGCAGACCCGGCTGGCGCGCTGGATCTCCGGGTATTACCGGGTCTCGTTGTACGAAGCGTTGACCCTTATGCTCCCACCCGGCGTCACCCGCGAATCTGAGACCTCCTGGCGCGCAACGGTGGAAGGGCATAGCGCCACGCTGGGCGCATTACCCCCTGGCGAGCGCGACGTGCTTTACCTGTTGCGTCGTAGCGGCGAAATGACCGAACGCGACCTCCGCAGGCATCTACGCGGCAGCGACGCCGAACTCCAGGCAATCTACGCTGCTCTGCGCGAACGCGGCTTTATCGAGCGCGGCATGATCCTCAGCCGGACGCGCGCGCGGCCTCGTACTGAACGCCTGGTGCGTCTCGCCGTTTCGCCAGATGAAGCACGCGCCGCGCTGGAAACGCTTGCGCGCGCCCCTCGACAACGCGCTCTGGCGACATATCTGATCGACCACCCCGAGCCAACGCCAGCCTCTGAGGCGCTTGCCGCCGCTTCCGCCGATACTGGCGCGCTGCGCGCCCTCGAACGCCGGGGGCTGATCGAAATGACGGCGCGTGAGGTATGGCGCGACCCGCTTGCCGGCATCAGCATTCCGCGCGATACGCCACCAACGCTGAGTCCGGCGCAGCAGCGGGCATGGGACGAGATTGCCGGCGCTATTGATCGCCTGGCAGCACAGTTGCCAGACCGCTACACTGATGCCGCGCCGACGCACTTTTTGTTGCACGGGGTGACCGGCAGCGGCAAGACTGAACTCTACCTGAGCGCTATTGCGCACACATTGCGGCTGGGGCGGCAGGCGCTCGTGCTGACCCCCGAAATTGCGCTGACGACGCAACTGGTCCGCCGGTTTGCTGCGCGCTTCCCTGGACGCCTGGCGGTGTTGCACAGCGAACTTTCGATCGGTGAACGGTACGACCAGTGGCGGCGGCTGCGCCGGGGAGAAGCCGACATCGCAATTGGATCGCGCTCCGCAGTCTTTGCGCCGCTCCCTGACCTGGGGCTGATTATCGTTGATGAGGAACATGAGCCGTCATACAAACACGATACCACGCCGCGCTATCACGCTCGCGATGTGGCGCAGCGCCTGGCGGTCATGACCGGCAGCGTCCTGATCCTCGGCAGTGCCACGCCATCGGTCGAGAGTTATGCCGCTGCGCGCGCCGGACGGCTGCGGTTACTGGAGTTGCCGGAGCGTGTTGCGATGGCCGCCGGTCCTGATGGATTGCCGCACACTCGCACGCTGCCCCTCCCACGAGTGACCATTGTGGATATGCGGCGCGAACTTGCAGAGAACAACCGTTCGATCTTTAGCCGCGCGCTGCAAGAAAGTCTGGCGGAAACGCTCGAACGCAATGAGCAAGCGCTCCTGTTTCTCAACCGGCGCGGTGCAGCATCGTTCGTCATGTGTCGCGATTGCGGTCATGTCGTCGCATGCCCGAACTGCTCCTCGCCGCTGACGCTGCACCGGGAGCCCGCCGGGCAATCGGACAATGGCCGCTCTTCTGCAACCGCTAGCCTGCTCGTCTGCCACACCTGCAACCATCGTGAATTGCCGCCTGCCATCTGTCCGCAGTGCTGGAGTTCCCGCATCAAATCGTTCGGCATCGGCACGCAGCGGGTGGCCGACGAGATTGCCACACTCTTTCCCGGCGCGCGCACATTGCGCTGGGATCGCGACAGCGTCGGGCGGAAGGGCGATCACGACCGCCTGCTTGATCAGTTTCTTCGTCACGAAGCGGATGTGCTGGTCGGCACCCAGATGATCGCCAAAGGTCTGGACCTGCCAATGGTGGGCATGGTTGGCGTGGTTGCCGCTGACACCGGGCTGTACCTGCCCGATTTTCGCGCCGGCGAACGCACCTTTCAACTGCTGACGCAGGTCGCCGGGCGGGCAGGACGGCGCACTGAAGGAGCACGAGTCATTATTCAGACCTATGCGCCCGACCACTATGCTATTCGTGCGGCGCAGGAGCACGATTACCATGCCTTCTATGAGGAGGAAATCGCCTTTCGGCGCCAGACTAGCTACCCGCCTTTCACTCGTCTGGTGCGCTTCGTATACGGCGCCGGCAGCGACGCGCGCGCACGGCGCGCTGCCGAGTCGCTGGCGAACGACATGCGGTCGCTGGCAACAAAACGCCTCACCGGCGACTGGAGCCTCATTGGACCGGCGCCAGCCTTCTTCCGCGTTCAGCGCAATCGTTACCGCTGGCACCTCATTCTGCGCGCCGATGACCCGACGCCGCTCCTTAATGCGCTGCGTCTACCACCAGGATGGGTGATTGACATCGATCCGGTGCATGTGTTGTGAGAGGTGCGAGGGGAGAGAGGGTGAAGGTGGGAACGTTACACGTTGAACGCGGCTGCGTCCCCACCCCTCCCGCGTGCGGGGGGGGTGGGACGCGCTTTCTTGCCGCCTGACAGTGTATGCCTGGACCCTCGCCTGTGGATGCTCTGCGTCCTCTGTGCCTCTGTGGTTCAAAAGAACAGACCATCCCCTACCAGCACATCCAGAACGCATTACCGCGACCAATGTGGGGTGCAGGCATGATGTGTCAGGAAACGACGCTATGACTGCCAGCGATTGACATCGCCCCTGACGGACCTGCGGTCAACCGTCCGCCTCAACGGACGGGAACGGCGGCGTCCACACGGGTGGACGACCGGCGGAACTCCACCCCTCCCGCGTGCGGGGGGGGGTGGGACGCGCTTTCTTGCCGCCTGACAGTGTATGCCTGGACCCTCGCCTGTGGATGCTCTGCGTCCTCTGTGCCTCTGTGGTTCAAAAGAACAGACCATCCCCTACCAGCACATCCAGAACGCATTGCCGCGACCAACCGGCGGTTCGGCGGGGAGTTCCGTCCGATGAAAGCCCTGCAATTCGAGGAAGGCAATGCCCTCTTCATTATGCGTTGCAATTGCGCACAATGTACTGACTCGTTCCGGGATGAGCCACGACTCGATGAGCGCCATACACTCCTGCCCATATCCCTGGCGCTGAAACCCACCCCAGATCAACACCCAGATCGCCGCCGATTCCGGTCGCGGCGCGCCGATCTGAACATCCATTGCACCGATCAGCAAGCCGGTCACCGGATGATACACGCCGAACAGCGTCCGCCCCGGCGTTTCCTGCGCCCGCTGCCATTGGGCGCGCACATCATTGAGCGTCAAGCGATCCGCGCGGTCTCCCAAACCATCGAAATAGAGCGGCGTTCCCTGATACACCTTGAGCAAACGCGGCAGATCGTCCTCGGGAAGTGGCCGCAATTCGATATAGTCACCGGTCAATATCGGAGCGAGATCACTGGTCATACGTAGTCACACGGCTTTCTGAATGACATGAAAACGGCGGGTATAGGTCACTGTCCGCAAACGAGTGCGGAATCCAAGCGACTCGTACAGGATACGGGCACTCTCGTCGTCCTCGTATCGATCGATCAACGCAATCGTGGCGCCGTGCGCCTGCAAGCGCCACAGCCCTTCGAGCAATACCGCGCGCCCAAGACCCTGCCCGGCGAAATCGGGATGCACACCAAGCGGTTCGATATACCCCTCACCTTTTGGTCCAAGCCAGCAGATGCAGAACGCAGCCAGGTGGCCATCCGGCGCCACGACGACAACATCGAGTTCGGGAATGTACTGTGGCATACACAGGGTGCGTTTGCGCCACTCAATCGTCATGTCGGCGACGCCGAACGCGGCGCGATGCAGCGCGACATACTGGTGCAACTCGTGCACGCCATCGATTGGGCGCAATGCGAATCCATCCGGCAGGAGCGGCGTTGGCAGCAGCCGGTCGAGTGAGCACGCCATGCGGATCATCGATGGATAATCCGGCGCAAACCCATGCGCCGCCATGAGCGCGAGTCGATCCATATCGTGCTCGAACACATCCACATACAGCGTCAGCATCCGATTGGTCTGATCCACAAATTCCTGCGCCCGTTCCGTCGCCCATACCAGCATCAACTCTTCGACGCCCGCGTCGCACGCCGCCGGATGAGCGCACGTGTCGAGCGAATGCCACGGCAACTGGATTACGGCGAATCCCAGCAGATGTCCTGCTTCATCCTCCCACAGACTGGCATTGCGCGGATTGTCGAGCGCCCACGATGCCAGGCGGTAGGGAAGGTCAACTGCGCGCAGACATCGATCGGGGAAGGTCTGTGCCAGTTCTATCATCCGCTCGATATCGGCAGCTCCGGTAAAGGGGCGTATCGTAATGATCATGGCTCGCCCAATGTGAACGCAGGGCGCGCCGTGCGACGCGCCAGATCCGCCAGATAGTCCACCACCGCCGCGAGATCGCGTTCACCATACCCGGCAGCCGTGGCGGCGGCGAAATGTGCCAGCGCAGCCGACGCAACCGGCGCCGGTACGCCGGCATCCTGCGCGGTTGCGATCATCGACCGCAGATCTTTGCGAACGCCGGTGACATCAAATGCCACTTCGCTCGTCTCGCCGAGCAGCGTCAGCTTTTTGCTGCGCAATGCCGGCAGCGCCACCGGTGAGTCCAGGTAGACATCGAGCATTGCTTCGAGACTCAGCCCAAACTGCCGACCTATGGCGAGCGACTCGGCAAGCGCACCCCAGAAGCACGCCATGGTCATATTGAGCACCAGTTTCATGGTGGCGCCGGCGCCCTGCCCACCGAGGTGAATGATGCGCCGGCTCAATATCTGAAGCACCGGTCGGGCGCGTTCCAGATCAGAGGCTCGCCCGCCGACCAGCGCCAGCAGTTGCCCCTCGCGCGCCGGAGCGACGGTGCCCGATACCGGCGCGTCGAGCAGGTGCGCGCCACGCCGCTCGACGGACTCTGCCAGTGCCAGGATCGTGGCGGTGCGGATAGTGCTCATTTCAATGAACAGGCGACCGGGGACATCTGTTGAAAGCAGACCATGCTGACCGCAGTAGACAGTTTCGACCGCCTGCTCGTCGGTCAGGATGGTGAGGATGATGTCGCTGCGCGCTGCAACTTCTGCGGGAGTGTCTGCCCAAATTGCGCCTGAAGCAACCAGTGCATCCGCGCGCGAACGTGTCCTATTATAAAGTGTGAGCGGGAACCCTGCCGCCAGCAATCGCCCCGCCATCGCCTGACCCATACGCCCAAGCCCAATGAACCCAAGACGTTCCATGCACGATCCTCGTGATGATAGCGATAGAGTAATCCAGGCATATCATACCATGTATGCCATATACGCGGTAGGGGCGCTGGCGCCGGACCATCTCCGGCGAGATCGCCATTGGCGCGAAATAGTATCCGCCGCGGGCAGGCACGGGGGCCTGCGCGGGCAGGCACGGGGGCCTGCCCCTACGATGACGGTGGCGTTCGGTGTCGGGGCGCCCCCCTGTGGGCGCCCTGCGCGGGCAGGCACGGGGACCTGCCCCTACGTCTGTGGGTGGGTCTCACTGCCCGCTGTCGTCGGCGCCGATAATCTCGAGGAAGAGTTGTTCGAGTGAGACACGCTGTGGTGTGAGGGCGTAGAGGCGCGCGCCGCTTGCAATGACAAGCTCAGCGATCTGTGGCAGTGCGTCTTCTCTGGCGACTTCCAGTTCGATCATTCCTGGTGACGTTTCCTGCGGCGCGCTGCCGTTGGCGCAAAACGCTGCCAGGGATGTCAGTAGCCCGTTCGATGCGTCTGCCACCCGCAGTGTCACGCGCACCCTGCCGGCTGCGGCGTCGTGCAGGTTCAGGGTGCGCAACACGCGCCCTTCACGGATAAACGCCGCCCGATCACACGTCATTTCAACTTCGCTGAGGAGATGAGAGTTGAGGAACACCGTCGTGCCGTGCGCGCGCAGATCGCGAATGATGTTGCGCACCAGCATGCGCCCGAATGGGTCGAGCGCCGAGGTCGGCTCATCGAGAAACACCAGTTCCGGCTCGTGAATGAGCGCCTGCGCCAGCCCGATGCGCTGGAGCATGCCTTTGGAGAAATCGGCGAGCGGACGCCGCGCATGCTCTGATAACCCGACAAGCGTCAGCACCTCGGGGATGCGCCGCTGCCGCACCGGCGCGGGAAGACCGCTCAGACGAGCGTGCAGGTCGAGGAACTCGGCGGCTTGCAGCCATTCGTGGAAGCGGAAATGCTCCGGCAGAAAGCCAATCCGCGCCATAGTGCGCGGATCGGCGGGGGTGGCGCCCAGCACGCGCGCGCTGCCTCCGGTCGGCGTCACCAGTCCCAGAAGCATCTTGACCGCTGTGCTCTTCCCGGCGCCGTTCGGTCCCAGGAAGGCAAAGACCTCGCCGCGCGGCACCTGGAGCGTCAGGTCGGCGACGGCGACTTTCGCGCCGTAGACTTTGCGCAGACCGGTTGTTTCAATCACGTAGTCGGACATGGTTGTTTATCCACGAAGGACACGAAGTTGCACAAAGAGGGTGGCGCGTAGACGCTCGCCCCTTGCCGTCGGGCGCCCACGAGGGGCGCGCCTGCGATTGGTGAACGTGCGTTGGGCGCCCGCGGGAGGCGTCCCGACAATGCCGCCATCATGGTCGGGGCAGGCCCCCGTGCCTGCCCGCGCAGGGGCGCCCACGAGGGGCGCCCCTGCGATTGTGCGTTCAGCAACTGCGGGCACGGCAGCGCCGCGTCCCTGCTATCGCACTGACTCTGCCATCGCCAGGAATGTATCGGCGTTCAATCCGCTCCCGGACAGCACATAGAACTGCTCGCCGCGCTGCCAGTAGAGGCTCTGGTACTGCTCTCCCTGATGATCGACGCTCACCAGCAGCCCCGGCGAACCGCCGACTGACACCTGCCGCAGGGCGTTGATGTCTGCCGGGAAGGGAAAGACCAGCGTGGTGCGCCAGTCGATCTGCGCTGCAAGCGTCGCCGCCTGGCGCGGCTCCATGCCCAGCACGCGCAGTGCGGCGTATCCCAGTTGCTGCATCTCCACACCGTCGGGCAGCGTCACCTGCGGGCTGACGCCCTGCACCAGCATCACCTCGTAGCCGTCGCCAGCGTAGCGGGCGCTGACAGCGGGAGACATCTCGGCGACAATCGGTGCGGCGCCGAGCGCATCCGGCAGGGTGACATCGGTGACGCCGGCGAGACGGAGCAGTTCGCGCGCCGATTCGACGTTTACCTGAAACTCGAAGGTTGCACGGTCAGTCACGGCAAACTCAGCGCTGGACGATGGACCAGGCAACACCGGCTGCGCTGGCGTGAACCCAACGAGCGTCGACGCCTCGCTCAGGGATGCAACCGGTTGAGCCTCGGACGAACCGCCGGTCTGCTTCGGCGGCGCGAGGAACAAGGTTTCTCCATCGAAGTTGAGTTGCCGCAACTGCTCCATCCGTTCGTTGGTGACCGGCACAAAGACTACGTTCTGAACGCGGAATACGTTCAGCAGTTGATCGGCGACGGCGCGCACCGGCGGGAATGCCAGCAGCGCGATAATGACTGCCAGCGCAGCCGCCCATCCCATCCAGGGACGCCATATTCGTGTCGAGGTCATGGAAATACTCCTTTGCGATGATGGTAAGTGAAATGAGCGACTGCGGTCCGGCACCGGTCGCTCGCGGTCGATACGTTGGCGTAATGCAGCCAGCGCCATCGGAACATCCGGCGGTACTACGCGCAACTGCGAAGCCGTTTGGTCCGCCAGCGCCTTCAGTGCGGCGCGGCGCGCACGGCACTCCGGGCAGGCAGCCAGGTGCTCCTGCTGCGCATGCAGCGCCTCCGCCGTGAGTTCACCGTCCAGTCCGGCGCGCAACGCGCCATCGTCATAGCATCTGGTCATGGCTGCACCTGCTTTCCAGGCAATTGATCGTCCGTACCGGCGGATCGATGCCGCGCATATGCTTCTGCAAACGCACGTTCGGCGCGAACCAGGAGCGTGCCGACCGAGCCGGGCGCAAGGTCGAGCGCAGCGGCCACTTCGGCATACGACAACCCGGCGTGACGCAGGAGGAGAATCTGCGCCTGACGCTGCGGCAGGGTCGCCAGGGCGGCGCGCACCTGATGGCGCTCCTCAATGCGCTCCACCGCTGCGGAAGGGTCTTCCACAGCGGGCGCCTGCGCAACCCGCTCGATGCGCGCGGCGTCCCGTCGTTCGCTGCGCAGTGTGTTGCGCGCAGTGTTGAGCGCAACGCGACAGAGCCACGGGCGTACCGGTTGATTGGGCGCCGGCGGTCGCCGATAGAGGGTCAGAAACGTTTCCTGCGCTGCGTCCTCTGCTGCCTCGCGCTTCCCGGTAAGCCCGTAGAGCACGCGGTACACCGTCGCATAATGGCGCACGAACAGTTCCTCAAACGCCGCCTCGTCGCCGCGCCAGAGACGTTCGAGCAGCGCGCCATCGCTCTCGTGTTCCGCCATCTTCTGGTTGCTCGCTGTCGCTATCATCGATCCTGCGCCATCGTTTGTTATAATCATACTTGAAACACCACTGCGCCGGTTTTTGTGACATGGGCATGTGACGTTCCGGGACAAGTCAGAGACGAACGGGGGATCACTCGTGTCGATCATCACTGTCAGCAACTTGACCAAATATTACGGCGCTGAACTGATCTTCCGCGATGTCAGTTTTCGAATCACACGCGGCGATAAAGTGGCGATCGTCGGAGTCAACGGCGCCGGCAAGAGCACCCTGCTGCGAATCATTGCCGGGCAGGAAACGCCAAGCGCCGGGAGCGTCCATCTGGCGCGCGGGACGCGCCTGGCGTACCTGGCGCAGGAAGCGCGCTTCGATAGCCGACGCACACTGCTCGAAGAAATGCACGCCTCGCTCGCGTATCTCAACGCATTGCGCGATGAAATAACCGCGCTCGAAGCCGCGCTCACGGAGACTGCCCACCCTGACTATGACCACTTAATGGAGCATTACGGCAAGACGCTCCATCGCTTCGAGCATGCCGGCGGCTACGACATTGACCGGCGGATCGCCATAGTCCTCGATGGTCTGGGGTTTTCCGTCGCGCAACGCCATGAACCGGTAGCGCGCTTGAGCGGCGGGCAGAAGACCCGCGTTGCGCTCGCGGCTGCGCTCCTGTCTGACCCTGATGTGCTTCTGCTCGATGAACCGACCAATCATCTCGACCTGGCGGCGCTCGAATGGCTCGAACGTTTCCTGCGCGACTGGGACGGCACGCTGATCGTTGTCTCGCACGACCGCTACTTCCTCGACCGGGTGACGACTCGCACGCTCGATCTCGCGTTCAATCGACTCGACGGCGATTACCCCGCCCCCTACCAGCGTTATCTGGAACTGAAAGCCGCGCGCCTCGAACTCCAGTTGAAACAGTACCGCGCTCAGCAGGAAGAGATCGCTCGAACCGAAGAGTTCATCCGCCGCTTCAAGAATAGCCAGCTCAGCAAACAGGCGCGTGGACGCGAACGACGCCTGGAGCGTCTGAAGGAGGGATGGGAAGGTGGTTCAGGGCGCACCGAAGGGCTGATCGCCCGACCGGAGCAGCAGAAGAAACTGGCGTTCAAACTCGGCTCGAACCTGCGCGGCGCCGACCTGGTGCTGAAGATCGACGGGTTGACCGTCGGCTACCAACAACCCGCCACTGATGCGCAGCCGCTGGCGCTGCTCCACGTCCCCAACCTCGAAATCTGGCGCGGACAGCGGGTGGCGCTGATGGGACCGAACGGCTGCGGCAAGACGACCCTGCTGCGCACGATTGCCGGCGAACTGCCGCCGCTGCGCGGGCAAGCGCGGCTGGGGAGCAATGTCAGACTCGTCTACTATGCCCAGGCGCACGAGGGGTTGCGCATGGATCAGACCATGCTTGATGAAATCCGCCGCGTTCGACCAGACATGAAGGAATCTGAAGCGCGCACGCTGCTGGGGCGCTTCCTCTTCAGCGGCGATGATGTCTACAAACGCATCAGCAACCTTTCCGGCGGAGAACGCGGCAGAGTGGCGCTCGTGCAACTCATGCTGCTCGGTGGAAACCTGCTCGTGCTCGACGAGCCGACGAACCACCTCGACATCGACGCGCGTGAGGCGCTCGAAACGGTGCTGAACGAGTATGACGGCACGGTGCTCTTCGTCTCGCACGACCGTTCCTTCGTCGATGCCGTCGCCGACACGATCTGGATGGTGCGCGATGGCGCCATCGATGTGTTCGATGGCACATATTCTGAATATGTCGCTGCGCGCGATGCCGCGTCCGCTGCTGGCTTACTGTCGAATGGTTCACAAAAGCGCGATGTGGTGCGCGAACCGGGCGCTGGTGCGCCGGCAAAGGAGACACGCGCGCTCAATCGTGAGCAGGAGCGTGAAGAACGCCGCCGGCAGCGTCGCCTTGCGGTGTTGGAAGAAGAGATCGCTGGTCTCGAAGCGAAACTTCGCGGTCTTGAGGAAGCATTGAATACGGCCAGCGCCGCAGGTGATGTGCAACGCGTGACATCGCTGGGGATCGAGATCGTCGAGTTGCAGAAAACCCTGGACATGCGGTACGATGAATGGGCGACCATAGCAGTCTAGAGGAAACGGTGAAGGGAACCTACCTGCTCATTCTGCGGCTCGACCGCGACATTGCGGGGTTGCCCGTCGGTAAACTCGGTGTGTTGGATTTTCCCGCCGGGTATTACCTGTACGTCGGGAGCGCCTTCGGATCCGGCGGGTTGCCTGCGCGCCTGGCGTACCATGCGCGCCGGGAAAAGGCGCGTCCACACTGGCACATCGACTATTTGCGCAAGCATGGGCGACTTGAAGAAGCCTGGAGTATTGCCTGTTCGGAGCGACTCGAGCGCCTGTGGGTCGATGCGTTGAGCGCCGCACCGGTTGTTCAGCCAGTTGCGCCTGGTTTTGGCGCCAGCGATAGCCCGTGTAAAAGTCACCTGTTCTTTTCTCCCGTCCGACCGCAGCCGCGCGTTTTGACCGATACGCTCCTCCAAAGCGTCGAACGGGCGCCGATGGATGTGAAGCGCCTGAATATTGAAATTTACGCCTTTGACAACCCATGATCGACAACCGTCCCTCTCCTTCCGATAGCGTGCCTGATGTGGCTGCCATTTTGGAGCAACTACGCGCGGAAGTGCGCGCACAATCCGCAGCCCGCCGACCAATCGGCGATGATGCGTTGCAACGCGCATTGCAACGCAGCCTCGATGACCTCGAAATCTCGCGGGTGGTCAGCGCGCACTGGCCCCTCACCGGGCACACCCTGCCGCAGAAGGCAATGGCGCTGATCAACAAGGTGGTGCGGCGCTACCTGCGCTGGTATATCAATCCGATCGTCGAGCAGCAGAATGCGTTCAACAACGCGGCGGCGCGCACCCTGCGCCTGCTGGCGGAAGCGTACCAGGAACTGGCGCATCAGGTGGCGGAGCAGCGGCAGACCGGCGCGCAGACGCGCACCGATGGGAACGAGGCGCACAACGACGATCATACTGCCACGATTGCCGCAGAGGAACGTTCCGCTGCCGGGATCGATCCCACGATCGCGCCAACCTATGCCGATCTCATGGCGCAGGTGCGCAATCGCGCGACAATGGAGCCTCCCGCTCGTTTCATCGAACTGGAATTGCACGATGCTCTGACTCAGGCGCAATCGCGGCAATTCGTCACTTCGCACTGGCCCCTCATCGGGCGCACGCTTGTCGAAAAAGTGATCGCGCTGCACAACCGGGTGGTGCGCCAATACCTGCGCTGGCTGATCAATCCCATCGTCGAGCAGCAAAACGCTGCCAACGAAGCGTTGACCGCCGCCTTGCACACCCTGATCCGCATCGATGCCGCCTTCCGCGCCGATGTCGCCGCCTTCTGCGCCGAGCGCAAGCGGCAGCGATGACCATGGTGCAATCATGTATGAGTCCACTGCGCACTGGCTGAACCGCCAGGGACCCGAAGCGCGCGAAGGGGAAGAACCGCGAAGCGCATTGCCTGTGCGTCCCTTGGTGACTGCGTAACGCGGAATGTATTCCGCTAGATAATGAAGTGCATGTCCTTCGTGTCCCTTGGTGACCTTCGTGGATACAGGCTTCACCACCAGGGACCCGAAGCGCGCGAAGGGGGAGAACCATGAAGTGCATTTCCTGTGTATCCCTTTGTGACTGCGTAACGCGGAATGTATTCCGCTCTGGGGTGCTGAGTCCTGGTGAGAAATAGCCCGTCATGTCCGATATCATCACCATTGTTACACCCTGGTTTGGTCCTGATACGGCCGGCGGCGCGGAGACGCAGGCGCGGCAGCTCGCGGCAGCGATCCACGCACTCGGCACGCCGATCGAGGTCTGGACAACCAACGGACGCGACTCGTTCAGCCCTCCGGTTCCGTACTACTGCATCGGCGCGGATGTCGTCGATGGCGTGGCAGTGCGGCGCTTTCCCCTCACCCCGCCGCGTCCGACTCCCCATGATCCGTACCTGCCGGCAGCCGTCCAGCACGCCGGTCTTCCTGCTGACTGGATGGACTTTCCGGATCACGAGCAGCGCCTGCTGGCGTCGCTGCTATCAAGTGAGGCGCTCCTCGACGCCATCGCTGTCGAGCGTGACCGGCGGCGCTTTCTCTTCATACCCTACCCCTTCCCGACAACCTTCTGGGGAATGCTGCTCGCCGGAGAGCGCGGGTATCTGTTGCCATGCCTGCACGACGAACCGTATGCGCGGTACAGCACCTACCGCTGGATGTTCCGCCGCGCCCGGCGCGTGTTCGCCAACAGTCCCGCCGAACGTGCGCTCGCGCTGCGCCTCTACGGCCTCCCGCCCGACCGGGTGGTGACAGCGGGTGAAGGGATCGATCTGACGCCGCGTGGTGATGGCGCCGCATTCCGTGCCAGGCACGGGTTGCGCGGTCCGGTGCTGCGCTATGCCGGTCGGCGCGATGCCTCAAAAAACTTTCCGCTGCTGTTGATGTACCTGCGCGAGTACTGGGCGCGACGAGGATCACCACTGACCCTGGTGCTGACCGGACGCGATCCGGCGGACATCCCGCCGCCGCTGAAGGCGATTGTCCTCGACCTGGGGGATGTCGGCGTGCAGGAGCGCCACGACGCATATGCCGCCGCCGATGTGTTCATTCAGCCTTCGACCTACGAGAGTTTCTCGATTGTGCTGATGGAGTCGTGGTTGCAGGGCGCGCCGGCGCTCGTCAACGCGCGCTGCGATGTCACCCGTGAGGCGGTCGAAGCCAGCGGCGGCGGGTTGAGTTTCGACGGGTTCGCCGAATTTGCTGCCGCGCTCGATCTGTTGCTGGAAAACCGGGCGCTGCGGCATGCGCTCGGAGCGCGCGGGCGCGCCTGGGTGCTGGAAAACTGCCGCTGGGAAGACGTTGCGCGGCGCACCGTGGCAGCGGTGATGGAATATGAGACCTGAACATCCGCACCGTCACCGAACGCCGTACCACTGGAGGATTTTTCACAAAGGTTGAGGCAAAGGCGCGCAGACACAAAGTGAGGTGGTATTAATCGCAAACCTTCGCGTCTTTGCGTCAACCTTCTCGAGAAATGCTGTATGAATCAGACGACTCAACCCGTCGCCATTGGCATCAACGCGCGCCTGTTTCCGGCTAACTGGCGTCCGGTGTCACAGGAGATCACGTTTGCGCGGGATCTCGGATGCAACTGCCTCCAGATTCACGGGCGTGAGCAGGGTATCGACGCCGCATACCTCGGCATGCCGCTCGCGGCAGCTGGCGACATGCTCATCAGCAACGACATGTCCGCCGTGATGGAAATCGTCGTGCGTGTGGCAGCAAACGGACGCACCGCATTTGGTCTGACCCCGCTCGACGTGCTGCGCAACAACCTGGGCGCCATTCAGGCGCTGGCAATCCGCCACGTGCACTGGCACTTCGCGCCGACAACGCGGCTGTCCGACACTGATCTGCGCGCTTTGGAAGAGGCGCTGATCGACGTGCTGCGCGCCGGAGCCGATCTGGCGCATACCCACGGCTTCACCCTCGCGCTGGAGCACAATGAACCGGATGTGCCGCTCTTCGCGCGGATCGAAGCGATCACGCAGGCGCTCGATGCAACGCCCGAACTCGGCTTCGTATGGGACCTGAATCACACCCCGCCCGCCGAACTCGACGACTGGCTCGACCTGGCGCCGCGCATGACGCTGCTCCACGTCTCCGACACGCCGCTGCCGGCAGTCAACCATCATCTGCCGTTGGGTCAGGGGAGCATCGACTTCGCGGCGCGCTTCCGCGAACTGCGGGAACGGGGGTATCGGGGAGCAGCCATTCTCGAAATCGGCGGGGTTCCCAAATCAGGCGGCTTCGGGCGCGATACCGATGAGGCGTTATGCGACTCGGTCGCGCGGTTGCGGCGCGCAGTATGCGGATGACGCAGAAAACACCGTGTCGAATCTGGTATGATACCGGGAGAAACATCGTTGTGTCGGGTCTGAAATCCGTCGAACAGTAAGGAGGGAGGCGCCGATGAAACTTTCACCCGCCAAAGTCGAACAACTGGCGGCAGCGCTCGTCGATTACCTGGCGGAAGTGGACGGCGTCATGTTTCGTGGCGACGATAGCCAGTTGCGTCTGGCAGTGCAGCAGATCATAACCGATGAACTGATGGTCGAAGAACTGCTCGACGCAGAGATCCACAAGATGTTGCAGGCGTACAAGTACGAGATTACGATGGGGCGTCTGAGCTACGACGATCTGTTCAAGAAAACGAAACAGCGCCTGGTTCGTGAACGGAGACTCGTGCTGTGATCATTCCCCCTCCCAGCGGTAGAGCCGCCGGTACACATCGTACTGGGCGATCACGGATTTGACATAATTTCTAGTCTCTGAGAAATCGATTCGTTCAGTGAAGAGGTCTGGGTCGGTGATCGGCGCCCCCCCTGACCAGCGCCGCGCGTTGCCGGGTCCGCCGTTGTACGCCGCAAGCGCCCCTTCCAGGCTCCCATTCATCGCCGTGATCTGGCGGCTGATGTAGAACGCGCCGAAGCGCACACTCAGATCGGGCCGGTAGAGGTCAGTTTCGCGAAAAACGCTCACTCCCAGCGCCTGCGCGATGCCCTGACCGGTGGCAGGCATCACCTGCGCCAGGCCGCGCGCTCCTGCCCACGAGGTTGCCGCCGGATCGAAAGCGCTCTCCTGGCGCAACAGCGCAAACATGAGCGCGGGATCGACGCCGAACTCGCGCGCACGCGCCAGCACAACCGGCGTGAAGGGCACAGGGTAGAGGAGTCGTCGTAGCGCCAGAGGCGCGCCCGCCGGATCGCCGCCGGGCGCCAGGCGCACCAGGCGATTGGCCGCACGCAGCGCCACACTGGCAGCGCCCTGGTCGTGGGCATACCTGCCGAGAAGATAGAGCGCATATGGATTGTCGTTGCGCGCCGCGAGCGCCGCCGACCATTCCGCCATCGCTTCGACCCGCAGATTGAGCGCGTCGAGTTCGAGCGCGCGCTGCACCGCTGGATCACCCGCCGGGTCTGGCAGGTCCTGCGGCGGTGCGCCAGCCCACGCAGCAAGCCATTCCTCGACAGCGCGCCAGTCGCCGGCGCTGATCGGCGCATCGAGCGGCAATGAACCGTTTTCCTGGCGGTTGAGGATGATGCGCGCGCGCGCGGCGGGGTAGGAATCTGGCGCATCGGCGATGATCTGTTCCAGCGCGGCGCGTCCCGCATCGGTATCACCGACTGCAAGCGCCGCGCGCCCTGCCCAGTAACGCGCACGCAGCGCGGCGCTCCCCGACGCAGCGGCTGCCAGTTCTTCCCACACCTGACGCGCCTGCACCGCCTGCCCCGATGCAAACAGATGCAACCCGCCAGCGAACCAGGCGTCCTGCGCCAGCGGCAGCGCCGGGTAGCGCCGCCCCAGGTTGATCCGCTGCTGCGCCGCCGCCTCGACATCGCCAAGCCGGTCGAGCAGCACTGCCGCGCGACGCAACGCCTCCGGCGCGCGCGGGTCTTCCGGCAGCGCCGCCGCAAAATCGCGGTACCCCTGAATAGCAGCCCCGATGTCGCCGCTCTGCCCAACGGTCTGAATCCGGTCGAGGCGCGCCTGCGCGCCAGCATCGCTCTCGCCAGCCGCAGCAATCGCAGCGTCGAACCCTTCCAGCGCCGCCGCGAAGTTCCCCAGTTCTCGCAACGCCAGCGCCCGTCGCCGCAGCAGGTCGGCGCGCTGCGTCTCATCGGCGGCGGCGAGCGCGGCATCGAATGCAGCAAGCGCGTTGCTCCAGCGACCATGCACCTCATAGACTCGCGCTATCAGTTCGGGTGGAAGCGCCATCTCAGAATCGGCGCGGAACCGATCCACTGCCGCCAGCGCCGCCGGCAACCCCGGTGCACGTTCGAGACCCTCAACCAACCAGGCGCGCGCAGTCGCCAGGTCCCCCTGGGAGCGGGGCAGATCGGCGAGTTCGATCAGCAGGCGAGCGCGGTACTCCGGCTGCTGCGCCAGCGTCAGCAGTTCGACGGCGAGTTGCAGCGCCTCATCATTCTGCCCCAGATCGCGGCGGGCGCGGATCGCTGCCTCATACGCCGTGGCGCGCTGCCCGCGAGCAATCTCGCTCCGCGCGACCGCCTCATACCCCGTCGCCGCCTCCGCAAGACGACCAAGCGCCCCTTCCTGGGCTGCCTGTCGCATACGCGCGTATGGCGCTGCGGGTGTGGCAAACGCGCGGTACTGCTCATACGCCGCAACCGCCGCTGCATGTGAGCCGGCCTCCTCGTGACTGCGGGCGATCCAGAACCATGCCCGCGCTGTCAATTCGTCCTGTGCGCCATCGGCAACGAAGGCGGTAAGCGCTTCGACCGCCGACGTCCAGCGTTCGCGGAGGGCAAAACTCTCTGCCAGGTAAAAGCGCGCCGCGCGCCCGACCGGCGTTCCCGCTGCGGCGTTCATGGCAGCGAAGAACGCCTCGGCAGCCGCGTCATAATCCCCTGCGGCACGCCATTCTAGCCCGCGCGCAAGCAACTCATCAGGAGAAGCGTCGGGGGTTGGTATGGCATCAGGCGCTGAAGTCCCGGAGGGCGGCGCAGCATCAGGGGAAGGCGGCAATGGCGGCGGCGGCGCAGCACCGGGTTGCGACGCACCTGACGCAAGCGGCGTCGGGATTGACGTTTCAAGCGCCGGTATTGGAGATTCTGGCGTACACGCGCCGAGCGACACTGCCAGCGCCAGTACGCACCACAGACGATGCATGGCCGTATTTTACCACATACCATTCCAAAGCGCTCACCCTTGATCCCCCTGAAGCCGTTGTAGTTCGGCTTCAAGCGCCGCGATGCGCTGCTCGGCAGCGATACGTGCCGCAATCTCAGCATTGAGCGCCGCCTGGAGGTCGGGGTAGTCGCCGATGGGATTGCCCGCCGCGTCGTAACATACCGCCTGCTGATCCCGCACCTCCAGCCACATGCGCAGCGGCTCGATCCACAACCGCCCCTGGTCATCTGGCGACAGCACCGCATAGACCGTTGGCGTGCGCCGGTAGCCGAACAGCCGCAGCGTCGTCTGCCCGCGCCGCTGCACCACGTCCACAATGATATAGAACTCCACGCCTGCCAGGTCGTACTCATCGAGTTTGACCGTCAGATCGATCCCGCGCGTTTCGGGCGATGTGACCTCGATGATCACCGTCGGACGCACCCCTTCGGCGGCCACATCGAACGTGCTCCAGTTTTTGCGCTCGCGCACGCCGAAAATCACTGCAAGGTCGGGTCCGTGCGCTTTCAGGTCCGGGTCGTCCCAGGCGATGCGCACGTTGTGGAGCACCACAGCGCCAGGGACGCCTGCCAGCAATCCCCGCAGGACATTGTACAGATAGACGTAAATACGCTGATGAAGGTCGCTGTGGGTCACCTGATCGCCCTCCTGCGGGTGCAGCACATCTTCCAGCGACAGGGGAATCTGCTCGAATGTGACACTGCCATCGGGCGCAGTGCGCTCGACATATCGCCAGCCGTAGGGGAAGGGGTTCCCCGGCGGCGCGACCGTAGCTTCCTGAGTGGACAGGCTCATAGGACTGCTCCACACTGATAATACTCCCGCTCATTATAGCCTGAACGCACTCAAGTGTCATGCAGTGACAGATGTGGTTCTGAACGGGGCGTCCATAGGGGAAGCGCTGCGCCATCGCCAGGTCGCCGGCGGCGCCCTCGACGACGCGAGCGCCTGAACGATGCTCTATCTGATGCTCATGCGCGGTCATTTAGATAGTACTCATGAGTCCACTGCACACCGGCTTCACCACCAGGGACCCGAAGCGCGCGAAGGGGCAGAACCATGAAGCGCCTTGCCCGGGTGTCCCTTGGTGACTGCGTGACGCGGAATGTATTCCGCCCGTCTGCCGATAATGAAGTGCATGTCCTTCGTGTCCCTTAGTGACCTTCGTGGACACCGGCTTCACCGCCAGGGACCCGAAGCGCGCGAAGGGGCAGAACCATGTAGCGCATTGCCTGGGTGTCTCTTGGTGACTGCGTAACGCGGAATGTATTCCGCCCGTCTGCCGATAATGAAGCGCATGTCCTTCGTGTCCCTTGGTGACCTTCGTGGACACAGGCTTCACCACCAGGGACCCGAAGCGCACGACGGGGAATAAAAAGGTGAATAAACATGAAGTGCATGTCCTTAAGTGCAAGCCCCCGTGCACGAGAACTTTTACGTTATAATAGCGCATCGCAATACGAAGCAAGACGGGAAGCAAGGAAACACGAACATGGGTTTGACGCAACGACAGATCAATACGCTGCTGTTCGTCTTGATTCTGGCAGGCGCGCTTGTCAGTCTGATTGATGTACTCAGCCGCGAAGCCCTGTTGAGCACACGGATAGGGTATGCTGTCGCCGCTTTGCTGGCAGCCGGGTTGCTGATCGCATACCGGCGAGGATGGGAGCACGCCCGCCACGCAATGGCGCTGGCAATAACGCTCTCGGTGGCCTTTTTCACCAATGAACCGTATCTTTCGCAGCAGATGGACCTGCTCCATGCTGCTCCGATCGTCATCGCGCTGGTGCTCACCAGTCCGCGCTGGCTGCTGTTCAACGCGGCGTTGCTGCTGCTCATCCTGCTTGTCCGTGGCGAGTGGAACGGCATCTATACGCGACCGGTCAACCTGGCAGTCTATGGAGTGCTCGCCGGCGGCATGGCGCTCAGCCGTCTGGCAGCGGACAATGCGCAGCGTCTGGAAGAAGCGCGTCGGGTTGCCGAGGAAGAGCGGGTGCGCACAGCGGACGCGCTGGCGCTTGCGCAGCGGCGCGCTGAGGAACTGGAGCAGCGTACTGCCGAGCAGGAACGACTGCTCCAGGTGATCTCCGATCTGGAAACACCGTCCATTACGATTGCCGATGGCGTGCTGCTTGCGCCAGTGGTCGGTCATCTCGATGCGCGGCGCGCACAGGCGCTGAACCGGCGCCTGTTGGAAACGGCGACTCGCCAGCGTGTGCGCCTCGTTATTCTCGACATTGCGGGCGTCTCATACGTTGATGAATCGGTCGCGCGCAGTCTGATCCAGGCGGCGCAGTCGCTGCAACTTGTCGTATGTCAGGTGGCGATCAGCGGTGTTTCTCCGGCGGTTGCCATCACACTGGCATCGCTGGACATAACGCTCCCGGATGTCCTTACCTGCCGATCACCGCAAGAAGCGCTGCTCTTACGTCTGTGAAAAATGGTATAATCCGTGTAAGCCTCATGACAGTGAGATGCATCTATGCGGATTGCCATATTTACGGAGACCTTCCTGCCCAAGATCGATGGCGTGGTCTCGGTGCTCTGTCTTGCGCTGCAACACCTGCGCGACAAAGGGTGCGACGTGTTGCTTTTCGGTCCTCCCGATATGCCCGAAACGTATGCAGGGCATCGCCTGGTGCGCACCGGCGGGCCGCGGTTCTGGCTCTATCCCGAACTTCGGATCAATCTGCCGAGCGGCAAAATCGTGCGTGAGTTGCGCGCATTTCAGCCCCATCTCGTCCACGTCGTCAACCCCGCCTTCCTTGGTCCCACCGGCATAACGCTGGCAAAGATGTTCAACCTGCCGCTGGTTGCTTCGGCGCATATGGACATCACCAGTTACACTACCCACTACGTCGGTGCATGGGGAGTCCCTATCGCCTGGTGGCTCTTTCGTACCGGTCACAATTTTGCCGATCTCAACCTGGTGCCTTCGAGCGCCATGCTCCAACAGGTGCGCGAGCGCGGATACCGGCGAGTGCGCTGGTGGCATCGCGGCGTCGATACAGAGCGATTTCGCCCTGATCTGCGCAGCGCTGCGATGCGTGAACGGCTCAGCGGCGGTCGCCCCGACGACTTTCTGGCCGTCTATGTCGGGCGGATCACGCGCGAAAAGAATGTTCATCTGTTACGCGATGCCATCTGCGGCCTGGATGGCGTCCGCCTGGCGCTGGTCGGCGGCGGACCCGAACTGGCACAGATGCAGTCGTACTTCGCCGGTACCGGAACCGTGTTTACCGGCTATCTGCGTGGCAACGACGTGGCAGCGGCGTATGCGTCGGCGGACGTGCTGGTGTTTCCTTCGACCAGTGAAACGTTCGGCATGGCGCCGCTCGAGGCGATGGCATGCGGTCTGCCGGTCATCGGTTCACTGACCGGCGGTCTGGTCGATACGCTGCGCGACGGGATCAACGCACTGGTCTACAATCCGAATGATCCGATGCAGATACGCGAGCGGGTGCAGTTGCTGCGCGACTCGCCGGAACTGCACGCGCGGCTGCGTCAGGGAGCGCTCGCGCATGCGCGCAGTCGCCGCTGGCAGGCGACGATGGATCAGTTAATCGGGTATTACGAACTGGGAATCCGCTACCATCGCCAGTCGCAGGTGCGGCGACGGCTGCGGTTGATTCGCATACCGGTATGACCAATACCGAACAGGTTACGGTGGTAAGGGTGCGCGGGCGATTGCGTGATATTGCGCTGCCGCCGCGTTGCCCCGCCTGTGGCGCTGCGGCTGGCGTACCGCTGCGGGTAGAGCGCATCTTTGTGCGCGAACGCCGTCGCCGCGGCATCATCACCGATACGGCGCGCGGGGTGACAACATTTCATGTCGTGTCGATCACCGTTCCGTTTTGTACCGCATGCGCTGCGCGTCACATGGCGGAACGTGCAACGACGGAAGTGCAGCCGTCACCGTTGCGAACGACCGTCGCTATGTATGGCGTTATTGCGCTTGTTGCGCTCGCTGCGGCGCTGGTCTTTGGGATGTTTATCTGGAATGGGATAGCCGGCGGATGGCGTTCTGCGCTGACCTTCGCCACGTCGATCACGGCCGGTTGCATCGTCTTCGCAGGATGGTTCATCGTGCAGGCAGTGAATGTCTGGCGCGCCAGTATTACCCTGCCGCCAACATCCATCACCGCCGCTTTCGATTTTGGCGACCGCCAGACGCGCCGTTTTGAGCCGGAATGGCGTGAGTATCGTTTGCGCAACGCCGGTTATGCTCATGCCTTCACCCAAGCCAATGCTGCGCGCCTCTGGGACGACGAAGGTCCGCAGGCGCTGCGCGCCGCTCGCCTGCGCCGCATTGCCGGCTCGCTGCGCATCGTCGCCGCAGCAGCGCTGGTGGTCGTTTTCGTGCTGCTGGCGCTTCAGGCAGGAACTCCGTGAACCACTAACACGCAGGACGGCTTCCGCCAAAAATCACATGCCCGGCGCGCATCCAGTAGACGTCAACCCCTGCAAAACCGGCTTCCTCCAGCCAGCGTAGTTGATCGTACAATCGCGACGGCGTATCGTAGGGAACCGGATCGGTGTCCAGGTATCGGTACATGTTCCACTGCTCGCGCTCGAACGCTTCAAATCCTGCCAGATTGCCGTCGATCATCAACGCACGCTCGCGCACCGCGTGATCCCACTCGTCAGCCGCCAGGGTAACGCCGCGCGCATCGGCGGGTTGCACCAGGTCGGCAATCACGAGAACGCCGCCGGGATCGAGCATGGCGAACAGATCACGGTAAAGCCGCCGTTTGCCGTCGTCGCTCAGATGATGAATCGCCAGCGACGAAACGATGGCATGCGCGCGTATCGCAGGATCGCGCCAGTCGTGCGCTGCCAGATCGAACTGCCGCACGCGAAAGCGTTCTCCGTATACAGCAAGTCTGGTCGTAGCGCGCGCCAGCATGGCCGGCGAAGCGTCCATTCCGACAACGCTCGCGGCGGTGTGGCGTTGCAGCACTTCTTCGCACAGCAACCCCTCGCCGCAACAGAGATCGAGCGCCAGCCAGGGCGTGGCACGCGGCGGGATCAGGCTGCCTGTGATGCGAATCTGATCCTCACGATCAGGCACAGCGTAGCGCCCCAGATCAAGAAAGAGCGCCGAGTCGCGTTCATTCCATCCATCAGAAGCATCCATGGCGTTCTCCCAGCTTTCAGCAGCGTCTGCACAGAAATCGTATAATACCATCTGGACTTGCGCGGTGGCGCGTTTTCTGGCGTCGTCAGAGCCTGCGGCAGCGTAGCACTATCGAATGAAGGTGGTGCGGTGCGGCGGCTTCGCCGCACCGCACCAAAAAAGAAGATACGTACCGCTCTGCCGAAGGCGAAAAGCGCCGTCACACGGCTCGCTGTGTGAGGCGACCGCGTAAGTTCTGTAATGCCATCTGCTATGAATACAGACATCATGATCGGTACACTCACCATCACTCTGCCCGACTGGCTGAACGAACGACTGGCGAAGCCGGTTCAGATTCAGAGTGATGAAGCCCGGATGCGGTTCGTTATCGAACTGGCGCGTGAGAATATCACTCGCAGAACGGGCGGTCCGTTCGCCGCTGCGGTGTTTCGCTCCGACGACGGCATGCTCGTGGCTGCCGGGGGCAACAGTGTGACGCGCCTCAACAATGCAGTGCTGCACGCCGAAGTTGTGGCGTTGATGTTTGCTCAGGCGCAGGTGGGATCGTACACGCTGCGCGCCGCCGGTTCAGCGTATGACCTGGTGACCTCGTGCGAGCCGTGCGCTATGTGCCTCGGCGCGACCCTCTGGAGCGGCGTGCAGCGCCTGATCTGCGGCGCAACGCGCGACGACGCCGAGCGCGTCGGTTTCGACGAGGGACCGGTTTTTCCCGAATCCTATGCCTACCTGGAACGGCGCGGCATCACCGTTGTGCGTCAGGTGCTGCGCGCCGAAGCCGCTGAGGTGCTCGACTGGTACCTGCGCAGCGGCGGCGTTGTGTATAACGGCTAAATGCCCATCTGGAAACCTGCCCCCTCCTCCCCTTCCTGCATCTGGTCCTCGCCGAACTGCACCACCACCAGAGTGATATCGTCGTGCTGCACGGTATCGCCGATGAATGCCATCACCTCAGCGATGATGCGGTCGATCAGCGCATCGGGCGGAAGAGCGGCGTGCGCTGCCAGGAGCGTATCAAGGCGCTCGAAGCCGAATAACTCGCCAGTCGCATTGTGGGCTTCGACCAGCCCATCGGTGAAGAACAGCACCGTATCGCCCGGCGCCAGATCGACGGCGAGCGCCTCATATGCCATATCGGGCTGAATGCCGAGCGGCAGGGTCGGTCCCGGCGGATACAGATACTGGAGTGCACCATCCGGATGGAGCAGCACCGGCGTTAATTGCCCGGCGTTCGCCACTGCCATGCGCCCTGATGGATCGATCGTCGCGTAGCAGAGCGCCACAAAGGTGCCACGCGGCACATCATGCGCCACGCTGCGATTCGTTTCGCGCAGCACGAGTGCAGGTTCTTCGTGGTCGAACGCCTCGGCGCGCCCAACCGACCGCGCCATTGCCATCAGCAGCGCCCCTGGCACGCTCTTGCCCGACGCATCGCCGATCATGAGTGCAACCGAGCGGCGCTCACCAAGCGCAAAACAGTCGAAGAAATCGCCGCCGACTTCGCGGGCGGGCAGGCAGCGCGCCGCCAGTGCAATCCCCTGGCGGCGCGGCAATTCGCGGGGGAACAGGTTCGCCTGAATGCGGCGCGCAATCTCCAGTTCTTGTTCGCGTCGCGCGACCGACTCGGCGTACAGGCGGGCGTTTTCGATGGCGATAGCGGCGCTGTCGGCGAACGTCTGCGCCACTTCGACATCGCGCTGCGTGAAGCGCCCTCGTTGACACGAGTCGATGTTCAGCACGCCGAGCACTTCACCCTTGACGGCAAGCGGCACGCCGATCCACGATTGAATGTCGCTGAGCCGCGGTTTGGGCGCCCAGATATGCGACGCGTTAACGTCCTCGATCACGAGCGGCTGTTTATGCGTGACCACCCACACGGCAGCGCCCGGTTCGTTGAGCGGGCGATTCATGGCATCGAGGCGGGTAGCGATATGCTCGGGCGCAACGGCGGCGGCGCGCAGCATCGTCCCCTCACGCAGCATAATCGAAGCGCTGTCGTAGGGAATGACTTTTTTCAGTTCATGCAGGATCACCTTCAACACTTCGCCCGAACTGAACGCCGCGCTCAACACGCGCGCCACTTCGCGCAGCGTATCGGCGGTTCGCCGCGCCTCCTGCTCCGCTGCAAACAATATGACGTTTTGCACGTGCAATGCCACCTGACGCGCGACCGCTACCAGAAACCGCTCGTCGCGGTCATCGAACGCATGCGGCAAGTAAGCCTGGACCGTCAAGACGCCGATTGGCTGTCCTTCGCGCCCGATCAGCGGTACGCCAAGCCATGACGACGTCAGGCGCGCTGCGCCGATCGTGTGTAACCTCAGTTCAGGGTACTGTCCAATTTCTTCGAGCAGGTTGTTGAAGCGCAGGGTGCATTGGTGACGCAGCACCCATGCAGTCAACGAATCCGGCGGCGGCGGTTGGAACTGCCAGAAGGAATGTTCCTCGCCTTCGTCAATCGAAAATCCATCGCTGATAACATCCCGTTCGGCATCATACACCGCCACCGAAAAGACATCGGCGCGCATGAAGCGAGCAAGGGCGCGCGCGATATGGCGTAGGAGCATGCGCAATTCCAGGGTCGTGCTGACCGCCTGACTAATATCGCTCAGCGCCGACAGTTCCGCGACCTGACGTTCACGTTCAGCAAACAGGCGTGCATTCTCGATGGCGATAGCGATCTGATGCCCGACTGCCCGCACAAACTCGATCTCCTGCTCCTCAACCGTGCGCTGACGGGTATCGACGATCAGCAGCGCCCCCAGCGTCCGATCGCCGATCTGGAGCGGAACTGCGATCAACGCGCGATAGTGCAGCCCAATGCGCTGCCAGTGTTCGCTCTGTGCAAGATCGTCAACGATCAACGGCCGACGCTCTTCAATCACACTGCGCATCAGACTGCTCGTGAGCGGGATGCGCGCCAGTTGATCCGCATACTCGGGAGGAAAACCGCAGGCAGCGGCGAGGATCAGTTCGGTGCAATCGGGACTGAGCAGGCGCACAGCGCCGCCGCTCAGATCGAGATGCTCCACCAGCAGCGACAGCGCCCGATCCAGCAGTTCGGAGAGTGGTCGCTGCAACGCCAATTCTTCGGCGAGCGCTGTGAGCATTCCCAGTTCGCGCGTGCGCGCAGCGATACGCACCGTCAGTTCATTGCTCAACGCGCGCTGCTGTTCCACCAGAGCGACATTCTCCAGCGCGACTGCGAGCAGGTTGCCGATGCGTTGCAGCAGATCAAGACTGCTGCGATCAAAGACGCCAGGGCGGTAACTTTGCACCGAAATGACCCCAACCGTTTCGTAGCCGAGCAGCAGCGGCGTTCCCATCCATGATCGAGAGCGCTTCTGCTGATTGCCAAAGGGTTGTGGTTGGATCGCCAGCGAATTGAGTTCGTGCAACAGGTCGTGGAACAACAACGGCTGGCGTTGCCGCACCAGCATGCCGGTCAGCGGGCCATACGGCGTATTCTCCAGATACTCGATACTATTCTCATCGACCAGTAAGGCTGCGCGAAATATCTCCCGGTTGTTGGGATCACAGACGGCAAAGTATGCCGCGTCGTATTGAAACACCGGCAGGAGCGCCT
Organism: Roseiflexus sp.; assembly: GCF_057785375.1. Lineage (NCBI taxonomy): Bacteria > Bacillati > Chloroflexota > Chloroflexia > Chloroflexales > Roseiflexaceae > Roseiflexus > Roseiflexus sp. Next base: position 46,174 of record NZ_JBYNRX010000111.1, on the reverse strand, counting down.
GATGGATGGCTTCAAAGACAGTGCGGGCGTTGGATTTTCCCAGGCACGCGACGCTCACCGCACGGAGCACATCGAATGCTCGCCGGTCATGCTCGCAATCAGCGCGTAATGCAGCGAGTTTCTGGTAGAGTTCCGCGATTGGATTGTTCACCGATTGTGTCACTGCGTGCGCCCTCAACTCGTTTCGGCGATGATTCACACAAGTTTAATAGTCACAGCGGATTTGTGCAAGCGTTCGGAACATCAATTGGGATGTCTCATCATAGGTCCATGACTGCGCAGTCTGTCACATTATGCCTGCACCTCGTCATCAGAATCGGATCTTCGTTGTCAATTCAGGGCGCGCATGCTACGATATGCGGCGCATTGCCTCGCTCAACCAAAGGAACGGTGGCTGCCATGAAACTGAAGAACCTGATCAAGCCGGGTGATCCTGAGCGGGTTGCCAGCGGCTTCGAGTTTACCGAAGGTCCGGTCTGGCATCCCGACGGATTCCTGATTTTTTCCGACATTCCTGCCAATCGTCAATACCGCTGGCATCCGGTCGAAGGCGTCTCCATCTGGCGCGAGCCAAGCGGCAACTCGAATGGACTTACATTCGATCGGCAGGGACGCATCATTGCCTGTGAGCACGGCAACCGACGCGTGTCGCGCGCTGAACCCGGCGCCGAGCCGTTGACCCTGGCAGACAGCTACGGCAGAGGACGTCTCAATAGTCCAAACGATGTTGTCGTCCGATCGGATGGCGTCATCTACTTCACCGATCCACCTTACGGTATCACTCCCGAAGAACGCGAGCAACCGTGCAATGGCGTCTATCGCATTTTGCTCGATGGAACCATCGAACTGCTCATCGATGATTTCGACCGGCCCAACGGTCTGGCGTTTTCACCCGATGAGACGGTGCTCTACATCGATGACTCGCCGCGCCGACACGTGCGCGTCTTCGACGTCTTGCCCGACGGTCGCCTGGCAAACTCGCGCATCTTCGCCGATATGGATCACCCGCAACCCGGTTCTCCTGATGGCATGAAGGTTGATATAGAAGGGAATCTGTACGTTAGCGGGGCAACCGGGATATGGATTTTTGAGCCGGATGGAACGTGGCTGGGGGTGATCGCAACCCCTGAGCGCCCGGCGAACTGCGCCTGGGGTGATGCCGATTGGCAGACGCTCTACATCACTGCACGCACATCGCTCTACCGCATCCGCACCCACGTGCCTGGCATCCCGGTTCTGCGCTGAGACCGTTTCCTGATCCGGGTGCAGAATGATAATAGCCCTGGCGGCTGCCAGGGCTATTATCATCCGGCTCGTGCTCAGGCTTCTGCGCTGCGTAGCAACGTACTGGTGCCTGGTAAGGCGGGCTGGCGCGTTAGTGCGAGATAGGCTGCGATGTGGTCTGCGTTGTCGGAGTGCGACGTGAGTACGTGATCTCGTGAGCCTGAGCGTCCTCTCGTAGTCGGCTGGATTGGTTGTGTACATTGACGACCTACTACGCTCTTAGTGTACTCGCTCCATCGCGCCAGAGCAATCGTCCAAAGGTATCTTTTTTATGAAAACACTAGTACTATGCCTGACCCCGCCGATAGTACTAGTCAGTTACCGCCATCGAGCAGATCCCAGTATTCCGGCGAACGCCAGAGCGCCGAGAGCAGCAGATCACGGACGGAGCGGAACTCTTTGGGCAGCCGGTCGTAGAGTTTCAAGAATAACTCTTCGTGCAGTAGGATCTCCTGTGACCACTGATCGCGATCGACTGCCATCAACTCGGTGAATTTCTCCTCGCTGAAATCCAGCCCGCGCCAGTCGAGATCATCGTAGCGCGGCATCCGGCCGATCGGGCTTTCAATGCCGACGGCGCAACCATTGGCGCGCTCGACGATCCATTTGAGCACCCGCATGTTCTCGCCAAAGCCGGGCCAGAGGAAGTTGCCATCGGCGTCCTTGCGGAACCAGTTGACGCTGAAGATGCGCGGCGGGTTGGGGATGGTGCGCCCGAATTGCAGCCAGTGGTTGAAGTAATCGCCTATGTGGTAGCCGCAGAACGGCAGCATCGCCATCGGATCACGGCGAACTTCACCAATCTTGCCGAAGGCCGCCGCAGTCATCTCTGAACCCATGGTCGCCGCCAGGTAGACGCCGAAGGTCCAGTTGAACGACTGATAGACAAGCGGCACCACCGTGCTACGGCGCCCGCCAAAGATAAAGGCGCGGATGGGAACGCCATTGGGGTTTTCCCAGTCAGGATCAATCGCCGGGTTCTGCGAAGCAGGCGCCGTGAAGCGTGCATTGGGGTGCGCCGCTTTTCTGCCGGAATCTGGCGTCCAGTGCTTCCCCTGCCAGTCGATCGCCTCAGGCGGCGGCTCTGCCGTCATCCCTTCCCACCAGACGCCGCCATCAGGCGTGAGTGCGACGTTGGTAAAAATGGTGTTCCGCGACAGGGCAGCCATCGCGTTCGGGTTCGTGTCATACGAGGTGCCGGGCGCTACGCCAAAGTAGCCGCTCTCCGGGTTGATGGCATACAGGCGTCCGTCAGGTCCGGGTTTGATCCAGGCAATATCATCGCCGACAGTGGTGACTTCCCAGCCTTCTTCCTGGAAGGATTTCGGCGGGATGAGCATGGCTAAGTTGGTCTTGCCGCAGGCGCTGGGGAAGGCGGCGGCGACATACGTCTTGCGCCCTTTCGGGTCTTTGACGCCCAGAATGAGCATATGTTCGGCAAGCCAGCCCTCGTCACGCGCAATGACCGAGGCAATACGCAGCGCCAGGCATTTCTTGCCCAACAGCGCGTTGCCGCCGTAGCCGCTGCCGTAGGACCAGATCATCCGCTCTTCGGGGAAGTGGACGATGTATTTGACCGTCGGATTGCAGGGCCAGGGCACATCCTTCTGACCCGGCGCCAGCGGCGCGCCGATTGAGTGCAGACAGGGCACGAAATCATTGTTTCCCAGCGCCTCGATCACCTTCGTGCCGATGCGCGTCATAATCCGCATGTTTACGACCACATACGCCGAGTCGGTCAGTTGAACGCCGATCCGCGCCATTGGCGAGCCGATCGGTCCCATGCAGAACGGGATGACATACATCGTCCGCCCGCGCATCGAGCCGTCGAACAACGGGATGAGCGTCTCTTTCATTTCTTTGGGCGCCATCCAGTTATTGGTCGGTCCCGCATCACCGCGGCTGACGCTACAGATAAAGGTACGATCCTCGACGCGCGCGACGTCGCTCGGATCGGAGCGCGCCAGGAAGCATCCGGGCCATTTCTCCTGGTTCAGGCGAATGAACGTCCCCGACTGGACGAGTTGCTCACAAAGCGCATCGTATTCCGCCGTCGAGCCGTCGCACCAGTGGACGCGATCCGGTTTGCACAGATCAACCATTTCCTGAACCCAGCGAATGAGTTTTTCGTTTTTCACATACGCCGGAACTTCTATCACAGACGTTTCCATCGGCAGATTCCTCCTCTTGCGATCCCGTGAAACACATCACGAATCGGCTCTACGCAACTGTACCTTAACCTTCACGATAAGGCGGTGACGGTTGAGCAACGTATCGAGAAGGATCGGTAACGGTAAGGGGTCTCATCCGCGCGTCAGACGGCGGTAGACCGTGCGGTGCGGTTGATCGGCTGCCTTGCCAAGGCGACGGCGGCGATCCTCCTCATACTCGCTGTAGGTTCCAGGAAACCAGACCACGCTGGACTCGTTCTCGAACGCCAGCATATGGGTTGCCACGCGGTCGAGAAACCAGCGGTCGTGCGAAATGATGATCGCGCATCCGGCGAAGTTGATCAGCGCGTCTTCGAGCGCGCGCAGGGTGTGAACATCGAGATCGTTGGTGGGTTCGTCGAGTAATAGCACATTCGCGCATGAACGGAGCATCTTCGCCAGATGCACCCGGTTGCGCTCGCCGCCAGACAGCGTTCCGACTTTTTTCTGCTGATCGGCGCCGGTGAAGTTGAAGCGCGCCACATACGACCGTGAGTTGACCGGGCGGTTGCCGAGCGTGATGATCTCGTCGCCGCCGGAGATCTCTTCCCAGACGGTGCGATCCGGGTTCAGCGTCTCGCGGCTCTGATCGACGTATCCCAGTTTCACCGACGAGCCGACAGTCAATGTTCCACTATCGGGCTGTTCCTGACCGGTGATCATGCGGAAGAGGGTAGTTTTGCCAGCGCCGTTCGGCCCGATGACGCCGACGATCGCACCTGGCGGCACGTCGAAGGTCAGATCGTCGTAGAGGAGTTTGTCGCCATACGCCTTGGTCACGTGTTCAGCGCGAATCACCAGATCGCCAAGGCGTGGACCGGGCGGGATGTAGATTTCCAGATCGCGCTCGGCGCGTTCGGCGCTCTGGCTGAGGAGTCGCTCGTAGGCGGCGATGCGCGCTTTGCTCTTCGCCTGACGCGCACGCGGCGCAGCGTTGATCCACTCCAATTCGCGCGCCAGGGTTTTCTGCCGCTGACTCTCGGCTTTCTCGGCAGCGGCGACCTGCTGCTGCTTTTGCGTCAGCCATGACGAGTAGTTGCCGCGCCAGGGGATGCCCATGCCGCGATCCAGTTCAAGGATCCATTCGGCGACATTGTTCAAAAACCGGCGGTCGTGCGTGACGCAGATCACCGTGCCCGGATAGTCTTGCAGGTGCCGTTCGAGCCAGGCGACCGACTCGGCGTCGAGGTGGTTCGTCGGCTCATCGAGGAGCAGGATGTCCGGCTTTTGCAGCAGCAGGCGACAGAGCGCAACACGTCGCCGTTCGCCGCCCGACAGCACCGCAACCGGCGTATCGCCCGGCGGGCAGCGCAACGCATCCATCGCCAGTTCCAGGCGACTGTCCAGGTCCCAGGCGTCGAGATGGTCGAGTTGCTCCTGCAATGCCGCCTGCTCGGCGATCAGCGCGTCCATATCGGCGCCCGGGTGGCTGAATCGTTCGTTGACGTCATCGTAGCGGCGCAGCAGATCGACGACGTGCTGCACCCCTTGCTCGACCGTTTGCCGGACGGTGAGCGTGTCGTCGAGGCGCGGTTCCTGTTCCAGAAAACCGACAGTGTACCCCGGAGCAATGACGGTCTCACCGAAAAAATCGCGGTCCACGCCTGCCATAATGCGCAGCAGGGTCGATTTGCCGGAACCGTTGAGTCCGATGACGCCAATTTTGGCGCCGTAGAAGTAGGAGAGCGAAATATCCTTGAGCACCTGTCGGTTCGGCGGCACGACCTTACTGACTCGTATCATGGAATAGATAATTTTGTTCGTATCGGTCATACGCGCACTCACTCCTGCGCTCTCGGCGTGCGCCAGGCAGCAACGACGGCGCCTGGAAGAAGCGTCATCTTTCCGCCTTGATGCAGGCGGCATGCACTCCAGACGAAAGCGGCGCCGAACGATGCAGGATGCACAACAGCGGTTCTGCTACCGAAATAGTTTAGCACGGGTTGTGGAGATTGGAAAAGGTTAGCTGGCATGATCTGTTCACATGTCTTGACATTGCCATAATCATGGAGTACACTTGCGCCAACCCCCAAGTTGGTCTGACATTCTTACAATACGACTGCGGTTGGCTTCTGGTGGGGGAGAGGTGCAACCGGGTCGCAGGATCGTTTTCTAATCTCCGTTCTCCTATTGCCAATTCAGCACATCACATCACATGGTTGGAGCAGGCGCAATGGCGGGTTATGCTGAAGCCTCATCGCCAGCAAGGCGCAGTCGATGGGGCAAACATGCGCAACGGGAATTCGTGGCAGGATTGCTCTTCTCGGCGCCCTGGCTGATCGGGTTGATGGCGATCATCGTCTACCCGATGCTGACAACGCTGTACTACAGTTTCACCCGCTACGATATTCCACTTGAGCCGCGCTGGATCGGGTTGAAAAATTACATCGATCTGTTTACGAACGACCGCTTCTTTCCCAAGGCGTTGTTCAACAGCGCCTTTCTGACACTGATTGGCATCCCGGCGCAGCTGGCGTTTGCGCTGGCATGCGCCATGTTGCTCAACATCAAAATCCGCGGTCAGGCGATCTGGCGCACCGTGTACATCCTTCCGACGCTGATGCCGCCGGTGGCACTGGCGCTCCTCTGGCGCTGGATGCTCAACCCGGAACTTGGGCTGGTCAATAATGCCCTGCGCGCCATTGGCATTGCAGGGCCGCTCTGGTTCGCCGATCCGCTCTGGTCGAAACCTAGCGTCATTCTGATGCAATTGTGGGCAGTCGGTGCAATGACCGTCATCTATCTGGCAGCCTTGCAGGGCGTTCCGCACGAACTGTACGAAGCCGCTGAAATTGATGGCGCCGGGCGATTGCAGCGCTTCTGGAACATTACCCTGCCCATGATCTCGCCCGTCACGCTGTTTCAATTGATTACCGGGGTGATCTGGTCGCTGCAATTCTTCACCGAGGCGTACATCATCGGCGGGGTCGGCAGCAATCCGGGAGCGCCGGAAGGGTCGCTGCTGTTCTATGGTCTGTACCTCTATGTTCAGGGATTCCAATACCTCAACATGGGGTACGCCGCCGCCATGGCGTGGATTCTGTTCGTCATCACGGCGCTGGTGACATGGCTGATCCTGCGCGGTCTTCGCCGCTGGACGTTCTACGATGTGATGTGATGGAAACGGATATGAGCGCGACAGTCTCCAACCAGCGCGTGACGGCGTCGCGGCAGATGCGCCTGATCACCGTCCGCCAGCGTCTGATCCGTCTGTTTCTGTATCTGCTGGTTGCGGGAGTTGGCGTACTCTTCCTCTTCCCTTGGGTGTGGCTTGTTTCGACATCGCTCAAGTCGCCGGATCAGATGGTCGCAATACCTCCGCGTCTGATCCCTGATCCGGTGATGTGGATCAACTACTATTACGGCGTAACGTATGTCAATTTTCCGCGCTACATGCTGAACACCCTGATTATTGCCGCGTCAGTAGTGCTGGCGCGCCTGGTCTCGTGCACGGTAGTGGCGTATGCACTCTCGCATATCGACTGGCCTGGACGGCGCGTGTTGTTTGTCCTGGTGCTGGCGACGATGATGTTGCCAGTGCAGGTGACGATCATTCCGCTGTTTATCATCTACAGCCAATTAGGATGGGTGAATACCTTCCTGCCATTGATTGTTCCATCGTTGTTTGGTGATGCGTTCTTTATTTTTCTGATGCGGCAGTTTTTTGTGACCATCCCGCGCGATCTGATTGATGCAGCCCGTATCGATGGCGCGTCGCATTTCGGCATTTATCTGCGTATTGTCATGCCGCTGGCAGGACCAGCGCTGGCGACGCTGGTGGCGTTCAGTTTTATCTGGACCTATAACGATTTTATGGGTCCATTGATCTATCTCAAGGATCGCGATCTCTGGACGCTGTCGCTTGGAATGCAGGGATTTACACAACGCTATGGCGCTGGCGGTACGGCGCTCGGCGCAATGATGGCGGCAGCCACGCTCTATACGCTGCCGATGATTGTGCTCTTTCTGGCAGCTCAAAAAACCTTCATTCGCGGCATTGTCACAACCGGCTTGAAATAGTGACCGGCATCAGTGTCTGCGGCGCTCGCGCAGACGTCGGTCATAACGAGGCGCAAAGTCCTCAGGAGGTAATGTCCGATGAGCACGCCCAGACTCTCTCGTCGCCAGATACTGAAAATGGCAGGAGTCGGAGCAGCCAGTTCGCTCATTGCTGCGTGTGGCGGCGCACCTCAGAGCAGCGCCGGAACGCCTGCATCTGGAGCGACTGCGGCGCCGCAGCCTGCGGTGACTGCTGTCGGTCCGACGGTCACGCCGATTCCGCTCCCGCAGGGCGAAACCATCGAAGGTTTCGCTCCGCTGATGAGCAACCCCTCCGAACCGATCAAGATCGTCTACTGGTGGGGCAATGATTACGAACCGGCGCTGCAATTCACCAATGATGTCATTGCTCGCTTTTCCACTGCCTACCCGAACGTGACGATTGAGCCGGTGGCAGGGCAGGATTGTGATGCGTTCATCACTGCCGCTGCCGCCGGGACGCCGCCCGATCTGTTCCATACCTGGGATTGCGTCGAACGTATGGGGGCATGGGCGCGCCGAAATGTCATTATTCCGCTCGACGATTACATCGCCCAGAGCAAATTTCCGCTTGATGACTATGCTCCTGGCATCATGGACACCTGCCGAATGGACGGTAAGATCTGGGGAATGGTCGACTCGGCGGGCGTGTTCCTGCTTTGGACGCGACCGCCATATTTCTCTGAGATCGGGAAGTCTGCCGACGCCATGCCGCAGGATACCGACGAGATGTGGCAGTGGGCGAAGGATCTCACCAAAACGAGCGCCGATGGCGCCATCGAGCGCATCGGCATGCGCCTGCCGAACTGGTTGTGGGAGTATTTTGCCTGGATCGCCAACTTCGGCGGTGAAATCTGGGATGTGAACGCCGAACAGCCCACCCCCGACCACCCTGGCGTCCTGGCGGCGCTGAACGATCTGGTCGCGCAGGTGAAGCAGTATGGCGCCGACAACCTGCTCCGCTGGTCGTCGGGACTGGGTGCGGGCGAAGGGGCGCAGAACCCGTGGCTGGCAGGCAACGCGGTGATGCAGGTCAGCGGCGACTGGACGGGGCAGTCGATCTTTGATTTCTTCCCCGACTGGAAGTATGGCGAGCAGTACAATGCTGCTGCGCCGCCGCCGGCGCCAACCGGCAAACGCGCCGGTGAAAGCGCGATCGCCTGGTGGTCGTGGCCCTGGGTGATTCCGGCGGGGACGAAACGCCCGGACTGGTCGTGGGAGGTGCTGCGCTACTATCTCTCGACTGAATATCAGATCGCGGTGCGCTCCAAGTTCAAGGAGATGCCGGTGCGCAAAAGCATGATCAATGACGATCGCCTGGGGCATCCCTGGCTGAAAGCGGCACGCGAAATCATCAATGGTCAGCGTAAGTTGACCACTATGATGCCGATGAACCCGGTCGCTGCCGAGTATTCCAACCAGCTCGGCGAAGCGATTGATGGAGTGCTGCGCCTGAATCGGACGCCGGAGGAAGCGATGGCGCAGGTCAAGACCGAAACCCTACAGAAGCTCAAGGATTTGAAGGGATGTTCGTGCGGCAATCATGGTTAGTTCCGTTCAGGAGGATCTATGGCGACACTTTCGCAGGTGGAAATCGATGCATTCCTGGCTGAGCCGCATATTGCCCGGATTGCCACAGTGCGTCCCGATGGTCGGCCGCATATTGCACCGATGTGGTTCTGGTGGGATGGAACAAGCATGTACATGGAGACGCCGCCAACCTCGGTCAAAGCCAATAATCTGCGCGCCAACCCCAACTGTGCGATTGCCGTGGACATCACGCAGGGCGGGCTACGCTTCAAGGCGGTGATCCTCGAAGGGCGCGCCGAGTTGATCGACGATCCGGAGTATGCGCGCGCGATGGCGCGCCGCATTTACACGAAATACCTCGGCGAAGAAGGGGTGCAATCGCCGACGCCAGCGCAGATGATCAACAATCCGCACGTGATCATCAAACTGACGCCGACGCGCGTCATCACCAACGATGAGACGCGCACCGGGCTCGCTCCCATCCCGTGACTGCTGGCGCCGTCAGTCCGCACGGAACGTATCAAGCGCGTTGCGGTTGAGTTCGATGCCGAGACCAGGGCGCTGCGGCAGCGGAATAACGCCATCAACCAGGCGCAATTCGTCCGCTACGAGTTCTTTCCGCAGCGCCGACTCCGAAAGTTCGGCGGGTAGAAACTCGATGTAGGGGCAGCACGCAGTGGCAGCCGCCAGGTGCGCGCTGGCGGCGATGCCGATGCCGCTCTTCCAGCAGTGCGGTACGATCAGTCGCCCGCGATCAGCGGCGATCTGGCAGACTTTTCGCGCCTCGGTGAAGCCGCCGACCCGCCCGATGTCCGGTTGCAGCACGTCGATCCTGCCGCGATCCGCCAGGTCGAGGAACTCCCAGTGAGTGTTCTGCCATTCCCCAGCGGCAATCCGTATCGGTGAGTGATCAACCAGGAAGGCGTGACCGTCCAGATCATCGATGTCGAGCGGCGTCTCTAGAAAGAAAATGTCGTAGGGCTCCAGACCGCGCAACACCCGTAGCGCTTGCTTGGGATCGCTCCAGGCATAGGCAACATCCACCATCAGGGTGAAGTCCGGTCCGACCGCTTCGCGGCAGGCGGCGACGATATCGATGACATGCTCATCGCGCTCGTTCAAACCGTTGTGCGCATATGGTCCGTTGATGCAGACCTCCAATTTGGCGGCGCGATAGCCGAACTCCTCACGCGCGCGCCGTACCTTCTCAACCAGCGAGGCAGTGTACTCCGCCAGGGTGCGACCGGTCGGCAGCAATGAAGCATACGGTACGATGTGCTCTTTCACGGCGCCGCCAAGCAATGTATGGATGGGAACTCCCAGCGCTTTCCCTTTGATGTCCCAGAGCGCCATATCGATCGCGCCGAGTGCGCAAATCAGCGCTCCACGCCGGCCATTCATCTTCGATCCGGCGTACAATTTCTGCCAGATGGCTTCGGGTTGCAACGGATCAGCGCCAATTAGCATTTCTTCGATCCCTAACCCCATCGAATGCGTGCCACGCGCCCGAATGCATTCACGTGCAATCCAGGGATTGACATCTGTCTCACCGATGCCGACAATCCCTTCATCGGTGTGGACCTCAACCACTAGATTGTCCTGCGCCGAAGAACTGGCGCCGGTATCGACATCCGGCACAACGAGGACATAGCAATCGATGCGCGTGATCTTCATACTCTCTCCCCTGCGTACACTACGCAATCACAGGAATCGTCTCCGGTGCGCGGCGTTGGAGGGGTTCACACCCAGTCTCGGTGACGACGAATTGATCCTCGAGATCGAACCATCCCCATTCATTGGCAAAGATCGGTTCACACGACACGATCATGCCCGGCTCAAGTACGAGGTGACAGTCAGGATGCACCGAGATGCCGCCGGTGTTGAACAGTCCATGTCCGATGCGTCCCGTTAACCGCTGTGGTAATCCAAGGCGCTGCTCCGTGCGGGCGCAGGCGGCATAGACATCCGAGCAGCGCACGCTAGGACGGATAACCGCTTCCATTGCGCGAACGCACTCCCACGCCACCTGATACCAGTAGTCAACTGCGGCTGGTGGTCGCCCGATGTGCCAGACGCGATCGACATCGCCCCAATACCCTGCGTATGTGACGCCGCTGAGGCAGCGGGAGACCGTATCGCCAGGACGGAAGATGCGATCAGTGGCGATTGCGTGGAAGAGCGCCGAATCACCGTTGATTGGGTTGCGAATATCCCAGGCGCCGGTCGGCGTATAGGCGTAGGCGCGGTCGCCGTACTGTGCAGCAAACGCCGTAGCCAGGCGCTGATGGAACTCACGCTCTGATATGCCTGGCGCCAGGATGTGCGGTGTCTGCTCGTGGATCCAGACGCCAGCTTCGCATGCCAGACGGGTGCGCTCGATTTCGAGCGGAGTATGAATCTGCATCAGACGCCGAATGACAGGCGAGCCATCGACCAGCTGCGCGTGCGGCAGCATGTCGCGCAATCTCAGAAAATCGTTCACTGTGATGCCGAGCGTCATGCAGTCGCCGAGTTCACAACCGACACGCGCGTGCGCAAGACCAAGATCAGCAAAGATGCGCGGTATCTGCCAGAGGCCCCAGATTTCGGAGCGGGGCTGTTCGGCAGGATCGACCCGTTCAACGATTGCGCGGATCTCGCTGACCCACGTCGTCCGGCGTGTGGTGTTGAAATGCTCGCCGGCCGCAGTTGGCGGCATGTAGAGATAGTCGCCGTCGTGGGTCAGAATAAACCAGGTCGAGCGCGCCTGGCACTGATCGTGCCATTCGTGCGGTTCACGCAGGCTGGTGAACCACCATCCGATGGCGCTGCTGGTGATCGCCAGCGCATCGAGGTTGTGCGCTTCCATCAAGCGCCGCGCTCTGGTAATGCGCAGCAGATATTCCTCGTGCGGGATGTCGTGACCGAGATCATACGAGGGATATGTGAGCCAACTGTCGTATGCATGTGCCAGTGTGTCGTAATCGAACATGGAAGCACTCTGCCTGGCAATCAGTCGATGATCGCATTTTCCGCCTGAAACGAGACGCCCCACGCTCGCACACGCGGCGGGTAACGCGCGATTGCGACTTCATTCAGTTCCACCCCCAGACCGGGAGTGGTCGGCAATTCAAGAAACCCATTCCGGGCGCGCACCGGCGCTGGGTCGACGAGCACCTCGTCGCGCCATGAGGCAGACCAAAGATAATCGTCGGCAGGCATTTCCTGGATGCTGAAATTGGGCAGATTGGCGACCAGATGCAGCGTTGCCGCAGTGCAAACCGGACCGTGCGGATTGTGCGGCGCTACGCCGATGGAGCGCGCCTCGGCGAGCGCCGCGATCTTTTTGCACGCCAGCAACCCGCCGACAAAGATCACGTCGGGTTGGATGTGACTGACCAGACGACGATCAAGGATTTCCCAGAACGCTGATGCGGTGAAGACGCGCTCGCCGGCAGCCAGCGGGATCGGCGCATGTGCGGCGACGTGCGCCAGCGCATCAAGATGCTCAGGCGGAGTCGGCTCTTCCATGAACAGCGGGCGTAAGGGCGCAATGTCACGCGCAAGGTGAATGGCCGTCGTGGCATCCAGTCGTCCGTGACATTCGATCAGGAGTTCCACATCATCGCCGACCGCCTCGCGCACTGCCTGGATCTGACGAACGACATACTGCATCTGCGCTGGCGTCAGCGTGAGAAAATTCGCTGGCAGCGGATCCCATTTCAGCGCCGTCCATCCTTCGGCGACAGCAGTGCGCGCCTCTTCGACCCGCTGTTCGATGGAATGACCGGACGTCTCTTCGCTAATGTGGGTGTAGCAGCGCACGCGCGTGCGACAGGGACCGCCAAGCAGGGTGTAGACCGGGACGTTGAGCGCTTTGCCAAGGATATCCCACAGCGCCATTTCTATCCCGCCCAACGCCGCAAGGAACACAACGCCGCGGAAGAAACTGCTATGGTACAGGTTGCGCCAGTGATTCTCGATCTGAAACGGATCCTTGCCGAGCAGATACCCCTTGATCTCCTGGAGCAGCGCAACGACGGCGCGCTCTTGACCCGGCAGGGTGGCTTCGCCCACGCCGACGATTCCTGCATCGGTGGTGATTTTGACGAACACCCAGTCGCGCCAGTCGGCATCGACAACAAAGACCTGCATGCCGGCGATTTTCATGGCTTCTCTCCCGGCTCTGGAGGTTGCGGAACACGTGGCGTCAACCCGGCAGAATCACCCGGCGTCATCGGCGATTTCACCCAGGCGATGCGCTGCATGGCGCAGATGTGCATCCATTGCCTGGCGCGCGCCTTCAACATCGCCGTTACGCACCAGTTCGAACAACTCGCGGTGCGAATCGATCTCCCAGCGCAGATAACTGTGCAGGTCGACGGTCTGCCTGCCGCGTGCGCGCAGCAATTCGTAGAGTGACAGCATAATGTTGAGCAGCAGGTTGTTGTGCGCCGCCTGCGCCAGCCCGACGTGGAACAGCGCCGAGAGTTCATAGGTCGGTTCGCCGCGCTCCAGCGCCTCCTCCGCCGTGGCAAGCATGGTTTCGAGCGCCGCCAGGTCCTGTTCGTTGGCGCGTTGCGCCGCCAGCCCGATAATGGCGACTTCGATAATTTCGCGCGCTTCGAGCAGTTCGGCGGCGCCGCTATCGCCCAGCAGCACGGAGAAAATGTCAGGACGCAGGTACGAGGTGACATCGAGGGATTTGACGACAGTGCCGACGCCGGGACGCCCTTCGATCAGGTTCAAACGGGCAAGCCCCTGCAGCGCTTCCCGCACCGTCGAACGCCCGACGCCAAACTGCTCCATCAGTTCACGCTCGGTTGGCAGCCGGTCGCCGGGTTTCAGTTCGCCGCGACGAAACTGATCAAGGAATTGCTCAACAACCGACTCGGCAAGGGTTTTGCGTGACGCAGATTTGAAGGTCATATACTGTCATAATATCAGACAAATTGGCAATACGCAAAGAGTGTAGCATACGGACTCTGCCCTGTCAAGGAGAGGCCTGCCAGGGGCCGCCGGGTTGCAGACTGCCAGCGTCTGACAATTCACGCCCGGACCCCATTCACAGAGGGCGCTATCGTGAATTGACAGCCCGTAGCAGCCGTGCTACACTATCGTCAGTTCATCAGACAAACTGATCTTTTACTCCGCTGCTCCTGCTCCCTCAACGCTGGTGACGAGACGGGTATGGTTCAGATAGTTGCAGAGCCAGATTTGCGGTATCGTGCATTCCGCCGTGAGCGCCTGCGCTGCGTCGTTGCGCCATCGCTCGACGGTGCATCGCTGACGGTTCCGATCGAGATCATCTGCGGCGCTGCCGACGGTCCACGGCTTGCGGTTATCGCCGGCGTGCATGGCGATGAACTGGAAGGCGTCCGCGCGGTTCAGACGGTGAGTACGGTCATCGATCAGCAGCGCCTGAACGGGACCGTGCTGTTGATTCCAGTGGCGAACATGGCGGCGTTTACCGCGCGCATGCGGCGCAGTCCGCTCGATGGCGTCGATCTCAACCGCGTCTTTCCGGGTCGTCCCGACGGGACGATTTCCAAACGCCTGGCATACCTGATGGTGCAGACCCTCCTGGCGGACGCCACGCTGGTCGTGTCGTTGCACGGTCTCGGCGCATTGGGCATGTTGCTGCCGTGGATGGAATTCGTGGATATTCCCGGTCCGGTCGGGCAGGCGTTGCGTGCTGCGGCGCTCGCCTTTGGGTTTCCCGACCTGATGCCGCTGCCGCTGCTGCCGGGCGTGCTGATCGCTGCGCTGGCGCAACGCGGCATTCCGGCAATCGAAGGGGAAATCGGCGGTATGGGCATGATCGATCCTGCCAACTGGCGGCGCTATGTGACCGGCGTGATGCAGGTGATGCGCCATTTGCGGATGATCGCCGATCCGCCAGTGTATGTCGCCGAACCGCGCTACTGGGAGTTGCGCTGGGTCCACGCGCCAGCAGGCGGATGGTTTGAGCGACAATTTGCGCCCGGTGATCGCGTGATCTGCGGCGAGGAGCTTGGGACGATCATCGACCCCTTTGGTGAACCGATCAATAGCGTCGTGGCGCCATGCGACGGCGTGGCGGGCGCGTGCCAGATGGTTGCGTCGGTGCATCCCGGTGATCCGGTGGCGCTGGTCTGGTCGCCGTCGCGACCGCGCCACGTTGTTTGAATGCGGGAGCGTTTCATGGTTGATCTCAGCATGCGCTTCGATGGGCAGGTCGCGATTGTCACCGGCGCCACTTCAGGCATCGGGTTGGCGACGGCGCGCCTCTTCGCCGCGCGCGGCGCAGCAGTCGTGTTGACCGGCAGACGCGCCAGTCTCGGTGAACCCGCTGCCGCTGCCATCTGCGTCGATGGCGGGATCGCCCGTTTTGTCGCGGCTGATGTTTCCGATCCGGCTCAGGTGGAGCATCTGGTTGAGGAGACGCTGCGCTGCTATGGGCGCATCGACATTCTCTTCAACAACGCCGGCATCAGTTCCAGCGGTCGATTCTGGGAGCAGCCCGTCGATGAATGGGAGCGCATGATCAGGATCAATCTGCTTGGTCATTTCTACTGCGCGCGCGCTGTGACGCCCCACATGCTCGACCGCGGCGGAGTCATCATCAACATGTCGTCGGTGCTGGCATATGCGACGCTGCCGGGTCTGACGGCATACACGGCGTCGAAAACAGGAATTATCGGGTTGACCAGAGCCATGGCGCTTGATCTGGCGGATCGCGGAGTGCGGGTTAACTGCATCGTGCCAGGCAGCATCGATACGCCGATGATGTGGGAGGGGAAAGATCGCAGCGCGGTTCCGCTGGCGATCCAGCGGGAGGCGGCGGAGGCGGTTCCCCTTGGGCGCGTCGCTTCGCCCGATGAGATTGCGACCGCAGTAGTGTTTCTGGCGAGTCCGGCGGCGTCGCTCATCACCGGCGCCGTGTTGATCGCCGATGGCGGATTGCTGGCGAAGATCGCCACGAAGTATTGAGTGAGATGAGCAATGGCTGGCAGAGCATTCTGTAACCGAACCGCTCTCGTTGAGCGCATGCGTCGAGACGGTTTTGATGCACTCATCGCTGTAACGCCGGCGAATGTCACCTATACGAGCGGTCTCGATCTCTACACGCAGACGTTGATCCCGGACCGCATGGTGATGACGTTGACCGACGCCGATGGGGCGTCGCACCTGGTGATCTGGGGCGGAGAGCGCGACAAGGTCGAACGTGATGCGCAGGTCGCTGGCGTTTCGTATTATGCGGAATTCGGTCAATCGCCGGTGGCGACGCTCGCGGAAACTGTTGCCCGGCAGGGGTTGCAGCGCGGGCGCATCGGCGTCGAACTGCGCTTCTTCCCGGCGGCGGCGTTTCAGGAATTGACCCGTTTGCTGCCGGAGGCTCATTTTGCCGACGGCGAAGACGTGTTTGCCGGCGCGCGCATGATCAAAACCGCCGATGAGATCGCGTTGCTCCATCGCGTGGCGTGGGTCATGGATCGCGCGGCGCAGCTGGCTGCTGGGCTTGCCCGCCCTGATGAAACCGAACGCGCATTCGCTGGGCGAATCGTCGCCAACCTGCTCACGCTGATGGAAGAAGAAGTCGCCGGACCGGACGCGATCGTTGCGGCTGGACCGAATGCGCCGGTCATGCATCATCTGAGCGATCACCGCCCGATCCGGCGCGGCAAGATGGTGCGTTACGGCGCCAAATGCAGCGTTCTCGGCTATTGGTGCATCATCCTGCGCATGGCAGCGATGGGGGAAGCAACTCCGCAGCAGATCGACGCCTACGCCCGTTTTGCCGACATCTACCACAGCACGCTGGAACTGCTAAAGCCAGGGGTGCGCGCCTGCGATGTGTACGCCGCTTGCCAGCAGCATGTCGAGCGGCGCGGCATGCGACTGATTTCGGAGAAAGTCGGGCATGGCACCGGGCTGGCATTCCGCGAGTCGCCGATCCTGCAACCCGCCGATCAGCGCGCGCTGCAACCCAATATGGTGCTGGCTTATGATTATCTTGTTCTCGATGAACACGGCGCGCCGTTCCATATCGAAGACCGGGTGCTGGTGACGGAAAAGGGACCGGTGCTGCTGTCACACATCACTGACACCCGCACGCTCGCAATTCTTGGGTAGCATTGAGGAGCCGCTATGCGCAAGCATCTCTACGCCGCCATGACCCACGAAGAAGTGAATGACGCCGTGCTCGAACAGCGCGTCGTGCTCATTCCGGTTGGTCAGCTTGAAACGCATGGACCGCACCTGCCGATCGACGTCGACGTCGTGCAGGCGACCTATGTCTGCGAAGAAGCAGCGCGCCGCGCAGCGGAGGATCTGCTGGCGGCGCCGCCGATCTACTACGCCTTCTCCGAGCACGTCATGGATTTTCCAGGCACAATTGCGATCCGCCCGACGGTGCTGATCGAGTATCTGTTCGACATCGGGCACAGTTTCGCCCGTCAGGGATTCAAGCGCATTGTCCTGGTGAACGGTCATGGCAGCAACCGCTCGATCTGCGAAGTCGCCACGCGCATGATCACCAACCACACGACCGCCATGTGCGCCACGCTTGACCACTGGACCCTGGCGCGCGAGAAGCTGGCGGAGATCCGCGAGTCGCCGATTGGCGGCACGGCGCATGCCTGCGAGTTCGAGACCTCGGAGTATATGTATTTGCGCCCCGATCTGGTGCGGCATGACCGGATTCAGGACGAATTCGCGCCGGATTACCGTCCCTGGCGCTCCGACGATTTTGCCGGCGGCGGTCTGGTGCATTTCATGGAGTTCTGGAGCCAGCGGTCGAAGAGCGGCGCGGAGGGTGCGCCATCGCTGGCGACGCCCGAAAAAGGGCGTCAGTTGCTCGAGGCGACGATTGAGAAGCTGATCGAGTTTGGACGCTGGTGGAAGACGCTGACCTTTCCGCCGCGTGTTGATCACCGGGTAGCGGGGGCGGATCGGGTATGACCATCTCTGCCAATCGGCTGGCGACTCTGAGCCGGGCTGTCGCTGACGCCGGATTCCACGGGCTGATCGTCAACCAGACGCCTTATATCTTTCACCTGAGCGGGTGGCTGCCGGCGCCCGGAGCGCCTGTGTTTCTGGTCATCGGACCGCGCAGGGTCATCCTCGTGGCGCCGTCGGACCCTGAAGCGCCTGGATGTATCTGGGATCAGACGCTGCGCTACGACGCCTGGCGCAGCGATGCGTTGACACCAGCGACAGACCAGGCGATTGCCGCCTTGCGTGAAGCGGTATCGGATGCCGGGTTGCACCAGGCGCCCGTCGGCGCGGCGCTCGATGCGCTTCCAGCCAGCATCGCTCTTGGTCTCTCAGACGATGTCCGCCTGCACGATGCGCGCGATGTCGTGTTTCAGGCAACCGTGATTAAGGACGTCGCCGCGCACCAGGCGATCCGCGAGCGCGTCGCCATGCTCGACCGCGCCTTCGCAGCGGCGGCGCTCGCCATTCGCCCTGGCGTGAGCGAGTTGGAGGTGTACGGGTCGATCTGCACCGAACTCGCTCTGGCGCTCGGCGCGCCGCCGGTCGTCGAGTGCGTCTTCGGCTCAGGACCGCGCACGCTCGCCAGCGAGCCGCAACCGACGAGTCGCATCCTGGCGACCGGTGATATGGTGCTGATCGATCTGTTTCCCAATCTTGGCGGGTATGTGGCAGACTATACGCGCTGTTTCGTTGTCGGCGCCGCAACCGATGCGCAGCGCCAGCAGCACCTGGCGCTGGAGCAGGCGTTGGCGGCAGCGGAACGCGCCCTGCGTCCGGGCATTGCGGCTGCCGATCTTGATCGCCTGGTGCGCCATGTGATCGAATCGGCGGGATACGGTCCCTGGTGTTACCAGCACCACACCGGTCACGGCTTTGGCGTGCTGGCGGTCGAGCCGCCCTGGATTCTTCCGGCGAGCGACGCTCTTCTGGCAGAAGGGATGGTCATCGCCATCGAACCGGGGATCTACCATCCCGAACACGGCGGCATGCGGCTCGAAGGGAACTATATCGTGACGGCGGACGGATGTGAGTCGCTCGCCGGGTATCCGGCGACCCTGACCGAGTGCAGGTGAGGAGACGATCATGCATGTTCTGGTAACTGGCGGAAGCGGCAAAGCCGGGCGGTGGGTCATTCCCGAACTGCTCGATCACGGCTATCGCGTAACGAATGTGGACCTGCGTCCGTCGAGTCAGGCGCACACGTTCTATGCCGATCTGACCGATCTGGGGCAGACGTTTGGCGTCCTCGAAGGGAAGGACGCCGTCATTCATCTGGCTGCCATCCCGTGGCCCGGCGAACACCCTCCCGAAGTGGTGTACCGGGTGAATACCCTTTCGACATTCAACGTACTTCAGGCTGCCTGCGTTCTCGGCGTGCGCACCGTCGCGCTGGCGAGCAGCGAATCCACGCTCGGCTTTCCCTTCGCGTTTCGTCCGATCCGTCCTGAACGCATGCCCATCGACGAAACCCACCCGCTGCTGGCGCAGGACGCCTATGGGTTGTCAAAGATTGTGCTGGAGGAACTTGGGCGCGGCTTTGCTCGCCGCGATCCGCGTATGTCGATCGTGGCGCTGCGTTTTTCATACATACTGCCGCCAGATGACTATGCAACGGAATTGAAGCGCGCGTGGGACGATCCGCTTAACAACGCTTTCAACTTCTGGGCATATGTCGATGCCCGCGATGCGGCACGCGCGTGCCGGCTGGCTATCGAATGCCGTCCCGAAGGGTTTCATGCGCTCTACATCGCCGCGCGCGACACGCTCATGCGCGAACCGACGCTGGATCTTCTGCAACGCATCGACGCAATGCCGCCTACGGTTGCGCCGCACTTTGGTGGGCGCTCGTCGCCGCTCGACTGCACCCATGCTGCGCAGACGCTTGGATGGGAAC
The DNA here is from genome assembly GCF_057785375.1 of Roseiflexus sp. Lineage (NCBI taxonomy): Bacteria > Bacillati > Chloroflexota > Chloroflexia > Chloroflexales > Roseiflexaceae > Roseiflexus > Roseiflexus sp. The sequence goes on along the minus strand of NZ_JBYNRX010000111.1, from coordinate 26,260 downwards.
CGCTCTATTCCTGGGAGACAGTCGTTGGTTCCTCGTAAGTTCTGAAGACAAAGGGCGTTATGCTTCAGCGACCGGATGTTTTGTTTCAGCCCGCAGCGTGGCAGCATTTTTTACGCGGTGTGCGCTGCATGACGGCTGCGCTGCGCCCGACGCTCGGTCCATTTCCGCGCGGTGTGCTGGTCGTACCGGAGCGCGGCATCGGGCGCGAACCAGAATGGCTCGACAGCAGCGGGTTAATTGCGCGCCGGGTAGTGCGGCTGGCGGACGAATACGCCGATCCGGGCGCGATGTTTGTGCGCCACATGGTCTGGCGGCTGCACGAAGATGTTGGTGATGGCGCCGCCACGGCTGCGGTCATTTTCCAGGAATTGATCGAGCAGGGGATGCGACATGTCGCCGCCGGCAGCGACCCGCTGCGTCTGCGATGCCATCTCATTGCCGCCATGGAGTCGATCTGCGTGGCGCTGACAGCACAGGCGATGCCACTCGAAGGACGCCAGCAGATCACGAGTGTTGCCGAAAGCCTGTGCGCCGATCCGCTCATCGCCGCAACTCTTGGCGAGGTCCTGGACGTAATGGGCGCCGAGGGATGCATTGACATACGCTCCGGCATTCGCTCTGGGATCGAGCGGGAATATACGGAGGGCATGGTGTATGAAAGCACCATCCTCTCGCCGCGCCCTCAATCCGAAGGCATCCCTCGCCAGATTGAACTGGAACAGGCGGTGGTGGCGATCAGTGATCTGGAGGTCGCCAACCCTCACGATCTGCTCCCTGCCATGAAGCAGGCGCTGGCGTTGGGAGCGAAAGCGCTTGTGTTGATTGTCGATCATCTCGCTGACGAGGCGCATGCGTTGCTAGAGATCAACCGTCGCAATGGCGTTCTTTCCTCATTCGCGGTGCGCGTGCCGGGGTTGCGGCGTGAGGAGCAGGTTGCGGCGCTCGAAGATATCGCCGTATTGACCGGCGGCTTCCCGCTGCGCCGCGAGGCGGGCGCGGCGCTCTCTGCCATCACGCCGGCGCATCTGGGGCGGGTGCGGCGCGCCTGGGCGAGTGCGAGCCATGTTGGGCTTGCCCGCGGCAACGGCGATCCACGTGCATTGCGCTCGTATCTCGATACGTTGCGTCGTGCATTCGAGCGTGCAGCCAATCCGTTAACGCGCCGCGATCTCCAGCAACGGATCGGGCGGTTGCGCGGCGGCAGCGCGGTTGTGCGGGTCTGCGGCGCCACGACTGCTGAAACTTCCGCCTGTCTCGCGCTGGTGCAGCGCACGGTGCATGTTCTGCGTGGCGCACTACGCTCCGGCGTCGTTCCTGGCGGCGGCGCGGCGCTGCTGGCATGTCGCCAAGCAGTGCGCACCATGGGCGCCGATGATGATGCGGCTGCGGCATGCGCCATGTGGCGGCGCGCGCTGGCGGCGCCTGCCCGTGCTATCGCCGCCAACGCGGGCTGTGACTCCAATGCCATTATCAGGATGCTCGACTCGCTGCCAGCAGGATATGGTCTCGATGCACGCTCCGGTCAGTTGACAGACATGCGCTGCGCCGGGGTCCTCGACCCGGTTGAGACGCTGATCGCCGCCGTTCGCGCGGCTGGCAGCAGCGCGGCGCTGGCATTGACCATCGAGGCGCAGGTGTACCGCCGTTCGCCTCCCGCATCAGTTGAACCATGAATACCGCATTCGATGAGCCTGATCCGGTCTATGCGCTGGCGGCAGCAGCAGGAGTGCTGTTCGCCGGTCGCCGGTCTGGTCTGGTCGCTTCCAGCGATGGCAGAGTCTGGACATCCCTGCCGGTAGCGCCGATGGCGGGTGAATCGTTTTCGGTCACCGCTCTGGCAGTCGCACCTGAAGAGGATGCCGTATTCGCTGGCGGTCACGGATACGTGGCGCGTCTCGCCACCGATGGAACACCGCAGTGTGTGAGCATTCTGCCGCGCCCATCGCCGCTCGTGACGGCGCTCGTCGTCTCTCCCGACTATGCGCATGACGGCGTTGTCCTGGCGGGCACAGCCGAAGATGGGGTGTTTCGCTCGATTGATCGTGGTGAACACTGGACGCCGTGGAATATTGGTTTGCTGGATCACCGCATTATCGATCTGGCGATTTCCCCGGCATTCGCAGGTGATGAAACAGTGTTTGCTGCAACCGAAACAGGCGTCTTCGTCAGCACAAATGGCGGCCGTTCGTGGCGCATGTCGGCATTCTTCCGCGAGAGCGATCTGGCACTCTGCCTGGCGGCATCACCCTCTTCATCCCAAGATTTCGTAGTGTACGCCGGAACGGAAGGCGGCGCGCTACTGGTTTCGCACGATAAAGGGAGAAGATGGAGTGAGATTCCAGGAGTCGCCACAGACGATCAACCAATCAATGCGCTGGCATGCGTGACTGATACAACCCTGGTCATTGGGCTGGCAGACTGCCTGATGCTCATCGAAGGCGTCGTCGATCTGCATCCACATGTTGTGAAGGACATAGCCTGTCAGAGCGTCACGGCGCTGACCTGCCTCGTCTCTGCACTGGGCGTGCTCATCGCATATGTTGGCGGCGTTGACGGACTGATCACGCGCCTGCGATTGCGCTGATCGGCGTCACGCGCTCCGGCTGAGCGCCGCCAGCACCCCGGCACGCCCGACCATGCCGGCAAAGCGCCCATCGGCGTCAACGATCGGGATGCGCTTGATCTTGTGCGTCATCATCAACCGCACCGCATCGGTGATCGGCGCGTCGGCTGGCAGCGTGATCACCGGCGTGGTCATCACATCGGCGGCGGTGCGTCCTTCGGCGGCGACTTCAAGACCAGGCGGGCGGGCGCCACCGCCAAACCAGGCTGCCAGCGCGCGCAGCGCGCCGGGGCGCACCCGCTTCGCCGCACGGCGCAGCACGTCGCCGTCGGTGATGATGCCGACGACGCGCTGATGCTCATCGACGACGACGACGCGGCGTTTGTCGGTTTCGAGCAGGCGGTCGAGAGTTTCCGCCAGCGGCGTATCCGGGCGCACTGTTGGAATATCGGTCATCATGATTTCGCTGACGCTCCGTGGGGCAGCGGCGGACAACGCAATCTCCGAGGAAGGGCGCTGCCGTAACCCCTCAGCAACGGTGGCGAGCAGATCGGAGCGGCTGACCATGCCAACTAGCCGATGTTGCTCGTCAACCACCGGGAGGCGCTTCAAGCCGCGATCCGCCATTATTGCCGCCGCTTCCGCCAGCGGCGTCGTCATTGGCAGCGTGACCGGGTTGGGCGTCATGAGATCGGCTGCCGTGTGGGCGCGTTCGGCAAGCGTCTCAACCGTTGCAGCGCGCTCCGCCAGCGACAGTTCACGCTGCAACGCGAGCGGCAGTTCGGCGCCGCCGCGGGTGAGCAGATCACCGTCGGTGATAATGCCCACCACATGGTTCTCGTCATCGACCACCGGCGCCGACCGCAGGGCGCGATTGATCAACAGTTCCACAATTTCGGCAATCGGCGTATCGGGATGGACACTGACCACCCGGCGGGTCATGATGTCGGCGACGGTCATATGCGCCGGGAAGGGTCCGATCGCGCGCGAGGTGTACTTGAGCACATCAACCGTCATGGTGGTGATCAGCCCTTCGCGCACCATGCTCATAATTTCGGGCATCACCCGCGCCACCCGGTCGGGGCGATCCACGAACGTCACGATGATCGGCAGATCGCTGCTCAGTTCGACGAGCGATGCGGTGTGGATAAAACTGTGCGCGCCATACCCGGCGATGCCGCGCAGTACCGTACCGCCGGCGACACCGTTGCGCTTGAGCAGTTCGAGGAGCGCCAGCGAGAGCGGACGCCCATGCCACTGATCGCTTTCGCCAAGAAAAATCCAGACCTGCTGTGCACTGCCGCTCAGATCCACGTCGATCCTCCTTGCTACGGCAGCAGCCGCGCGACGCCGGCGCCCAGGAAGACGCCGACCATGCCAAGCCCGAAACTGCTCGCCAGGTAGATGCCCGCCGCCCGCCAGCTGCCGCTCATAATGAGCGAATAAGCCTCAAAACTCAGGCTGGAGAACGTCGTAAAGCCGCCGAGCAACCCGGTGACGATCAGCAGGCGCACCGGTTCGCTCAGACTCAGGCGCGTGGTCGCCAGCACCAGCACCAGCCCGATGACAAAACTGCCAATCACATTGACGATCAGGGTGCCATACGGAAACGAAGCGCCCCAGCGCTGCGCCGCCCAGAGCGACAGACTGTAGCGCAGATTGGCGCCGATTGCCGCGCCCACGGCAATGGCGATGATGTTGATGAGGGCGCTGTTGAGCACGATCCGTCCCCCTGCCGGTTTCACAGACGCTTCTCCCCTTCAAACAAACACCTCTACGGCAGACCGAAACGGTCGTTTCCGTAGAGGCTATTAGCCGGCGCGCGGCGTTCTGCGAGCCTCATCGCATGACGTTGTATCATTGTACCGCCGAGCGATGGCGGAGTCAAGTGTTGTTATGACAATAATGGAAGCCGGCGAACCCCCAGCCGACGCTCCTGAACGGTGACGGCGTCCCCCTGCTCCAGAACCGATTGGCACTGCGTCAGTACCGCTTGCAATAGACTGACAATCGCTGCTGCCCGCAAGCCTTCGATTCGAATGCGAATAACCGATGGAGCAGCAGCGCCCGAAAGAGCGAGAATCTCGTGGAAGTCAGCATCAAGAGTGACGACAACACGCTGCTCATCTCGGGCAAGCTGCAAAATGGTCGCATCCTCGGCTGTGGCATATCCGATGTCACCGACATGGACGGCATCGATGCCGACAGCCCGGAGCAGGTCCACCGCTGTGCGTGGCAGACCCTGATCAAGCAGTAGTTTCATGCATTACCGGCAATTCGACAACCCGATCATCGAGGCACGCGGCAGCATAGAGTAAAGCCTGGCGAATATCTTCGTCCTCGAGTTCAGGATATTCCCGATGCAGTTCGTTACGACCAGGGTAGAGCGCCAGTAATTCAATAACACGGCGAACCGTCAGTCGCAAATTGCGAATCGATGGTTGACCGTTCATGCGTGCTGGGTTAATCGTTATACGGTCGAATTTCATGACCCCCTGGACTCCTGCTTTCCCGGACAACGCAATCGACAACCAGACACGATGTGTTCAGATGACGATGCTTCAGGTGCATTGTACCCTGGCTATCGCCTGACCGTCAATAAAGCGATCATTCCGGCGTTGCGCCGTATCGCTTCCGGTATGCTCCCGGAGCAATGCCCATTTCGCGCTTGAAGGCTTTGCTGAACGCCGCTTCGGAACGATATCCGACCCGGACAGCAATCTCGCCTGCGCTGGCGCGGGCATGGTCCGTCAGCAGGCGCATCGCCAGTTGCAGGCGCCAGCGCCGGAGATATTCCATCGGCGGCGCCCCTGCCAGTGCAGTAAAACGCGCTGCGAAGAACGACCGCGAACAGGCGACTGCTCGCGCCAGGGAAGCGACCGTCCAGGGATGCTGTGGTTGGGTGTGGATCAGATCCAGCGCCTTGCCGATCAGGGGATCGTGCAGTGCGCCAAGCCAGCCGCTGTGCTCCACTCCTTGCAGTTCGACCCAGTGCAGCATGATCTGAATAAACAAAACGTCCGCCATGCGGCGCAATACCAGTTCTCTGGCAGGTCGCGCGGCTTCCGCCTCGGACGCCATCAGCGCCAGGAGGCTGCTGAGCGCGCTGCCCTCGCTGTGCGGGATGCGCACCACGCGGGGCAGATGCTTCAGCAGTGAGTACGTTCCGATATGCTCAAAATCGAACGTACCGCACAGGATCACCGTCGTGGGGGCGTCGCTCCAGCGCATCAGGGCGCACTCACCCCACTGGTCGAGTTCCAGGTTGCGAAAGAGCGGCGCATCCGGCGTTTCCACAATGGAGTGCTCGTCGCCTCCGGGAAGGAGCACAACATCTCCCTCATGCAACGGCGACAATCCGGCGGCGCCTTCCACACGGAGGTAGCCGTTCCCCCGATGCAGAACGTGAAAGACGGCGCACGCACACGGCGCAAAGTGCAATCCCCATGGCGATCCCAGCTCGGAGCGGCAGTACACGCTGCTTTTCAGGCGTACCGTGTTCAAAATGTGGGTCAGCGAATCCATAACTCTGGACAAAAAGCAAAGAAAGATAGACGAATTACTATAGACCGTCCAGGCGGTTTCGATTATAGTCCTGGCATAGACACCCGTCAATGGAGGTTTGCCATGCACCCGCCGCCTGAAGGCGCCCAACCGCTGCTCTACACGCTCCTCGTTTTTGTGCATATCTTCACCACGATGACGGCCGTCGGACTGAACGCAAGTTACGCCATCTGGATTGTGCGCGGCACGAACGATGCCGCCAGCCTGCCGTTTGCTTTGCGCGGGGTCAAGGTTCTTGACGATTATGTGGCCACCCCCTGTTATCTGGCGGGCGGCGCGACCGGCGCCCTGATGATTGCCATGGGCAAGCCGGTCGCACCATTCTTGTGGGTGGCGATTGGACTCTATGTGCTGGCGATGGCGCTCGCATATGGCATATATACGCCGCTGCTCAGTCAGCAGATCAAAACGCTGGAAGCCAGGGGAGTGGAAGATGCGGAGTACCGCGCACTGGCGCGGCGTTCCAATCAGGTTGGCGCGGCAATGGGCGTGTTGGTGGTAATCATTCTGGCGCTGAAGACTTTCGAGCCGCCCTTGTGGTGAGCAAAGAAGGGAGCATTCTGTGCGAAGCATTCGTATCGTCCACACGCTGTTCACCTTTGGTATTGGATTATTTGCCGGCTTACTCTACACCTTCGAGCAGGGCGTGATCCCTGTGCTGGCGACCCTGAGCGCCGCCGAATACACGAAGGTGGAACAGGGGTTGATTCGCGCGTTGGATGCCTTCCCGACCGGCGTCATTGTGGTGGCGAGTCTTTCCATGCTGTTGCCGCTCTATCCGCTGGTGCGCCGCTGGAAGGAACGCCACACCGCATATTGGCGGCTGACGGCGCTGGGGTGGACGCTCTTTTTCTTTGGGGTTGGCGTGTTCACCATTGTGCTCAATGTGCCGATCAACAACGCCGTGCTGAGCTGGGATCCCGCCGCTCCGCCTGCCGATTGGGAAAGCGCGCGCACGACGTGGAACAGCCTGAACGCCATTCGCACGCCGATCAACTACCTGAGCTTCCTGCTGATGATCTGGGCTGCGTTTGAGGCACCAGGAGAGCAGTGAACACGAGGCGATCCCATCCCTGACGTTCACAAAGGAACTGGTCGCACTCCGTTGCGTGTGGGTGAAGAGCCAGCGCCCCTGCCAGGCGATCGGCGTCAACGGATCGTCGCCTGTTCCGCTAAAGTCCCTGCGAGGCTGGACTGCGAACCGGGCGTCGCTCCAGGCGTCAGAGAAACACAGGATGCCGTCTGACAATGCATGCCCGCTCCCCCTCAAACTTATCCCCTCATCTCTACGATCGCGATCATTGCAGAACGGTTGAGAAAAGGTTATGCATCTGTAATCGAACCATGGTCGTTTTCCAGGCGATATTGCAGTACACTGGGCGCAATAAGGCGTGATTGCGCCTTTGGGCGCCGGTGTGACACAACGAGGTGGCCTGCATGTCGCTTACCACAATCAACCACGAAACTGAAGCCGAACTGGCGCGTCTGCGCCGGCGCATCGCCGAATTGGAGGAACGCCTGGCGCGCACCGAGGCGTCGTCCGGCGCGTTCGCGGCGAACTTCGAGGTGCATCGCGTGCTCGATGCGCTGGCAGTGCCGATTTTCTACAAGGACGCTGAGGGGCGCTATGTCGGGTGCAACGAGGCGTTCGCTGCATTCCTGGGGCGCAATCGCGATGAGATTATCGGCAAGACCGCCTATGACCTGGCGCCGCCGCACCTGGCAGAGGTGTATCATCAGGCGGATCTGTCGCTGATGCGCCAGCGCGCCGTGCAGGTCTACGAAGCCGAGGTGAAGTCCGCCAATGGCGACAGTCAGTTCGTCCAATTCTCGAAGGCGCCGATCATCGATGCCGCCGGACATGTGATTGGACTGGTCGGCGCAATTCAGGACATCACCAGGCGCAAGGAAGCGGAACAGCAGACGACGCGCCTGATGGAAATCCTCGAAAATACGCCCGATGTGATCGGCATGGCGGACGCGCAGGGGCAGGTCGTCTATATGAACAAAGCCGGTCGGCGGTTGCGCGGTCTTTCGTCCGACGCCGATCTTGCCGGGATGCGGATCGCCGATTTTCATCCCGCCTGGGCGGTGAAAATAATGTACGATGAAGCCATTCCGACGGCGGATCGCCACGGGTACTGGAGCGGCGATCTGGCGATGCTCAACGCGCGCGGCGAGGAGATTCCGGTCTCGCAGGTGCTGCTGGCGCACCACGATGCGGACGGGCGCCTTGCCTACGTCACCGGCATTATGCGCGATATTTCGGAACGGCAGAAGGTCGAACGCGCGCTGCGCGAGCGTGAGATCCAGGAGCAGGTGATCGAGGCGCAACGCGCAGCATTACGCGAATTATCCACTCCGCTCCTGCCGATCTCGTCCGATGTAGTGGTGATGCCGATCATCGGCACGGTCGATAGCGCCCGCGCTCAGCAGATTATGGACACGCTGCTCCAGGGGGTGGGCGAGCACCACGCTTCGCTGGCGATTCTGGATATTACCGGTGTCAAGGTGATGGATACACAGGTCGCCGGGGCGCTGCTCCACGCGGCGCATGCGGTGCGGCTGCTCGGCGCGCAGGTGGTGTTGAGCGGCATCCGCCCCGAAATTGCGCAGACGCTGGTGCATATCGGCATTGATATGCGCGATATTGTGACGCGCGGCACTCTGCAACAGGCAATTGCGTTTGCACTGGAGCGGTTTCGGCAGTAGACAGTTGGGCGGGCAGGGCGCGAAGGATGTGCTGACGCCACCGGCCTGCGGATGTCTTTAACCACCAAGGACCCGAAGCGCACGAAGGGGAATAATGAAGCGCATGTCCTTCGTGTCCCTTGGTGACCTTCGTGGTTTCGTGGTTACGGCTTAACCGCCAAGAACACGAAGTGCACAAAGGTAATGAAAACATGAAGTGCATGTCCTTCGTGTCCCTTGGTGACCTTCGTGGAAGTCATGGAAGGCTTCACCGCCAAGGACCCGAAGCGCACGACGGGGAAGAACCATGAAGCGCATTGCCTGGGTGTCCCTTAGTGACCTTCGTGGTTTGCTTTTTGCGGCGAAGTCATATATGTGTACTGCACGTTGGTCGTGCCGACAAGTCTACGCATATTTCACCTTTCCTGCGCCTTCCACACGACCATCATCTTGCTCCAGACCACCCTCCGAAAGCGAGGCGCCTTCCCCGTCGAAGGTCGAGTCTTTGTGCGGCGCGCTTGACGTCGCATAAGTATCGTTATATTCTAAAACTGCAATGTTTGAATATTTAGAGAAGGCGGTTGTGTGAACGACCCGGTCCGCCAGTTCAAAGCCGAGTTCTTCAAGGCTTTGGGTCATCCTGCGCGTCTTGCCATTCTCGACCATCTGCGCAACGGCGAGAAGAGCGTCAATGAACTCCAGGCGCTCCTGGGGTGCGATCAGTCCACCGTGTCACAACAACTGTCCGTGCTGCGCAACCGCGGCATCGTTGAGGGGCGGAAGGAAGGGACGACCGTCTATTACCGCGTGCGCGATCCGGCGGTGTTTCGCCTGCTGGACGATGCGCGCGAGATTTTCAACAATCAGTTGATTACCACGCAGGAGGTGCTGCAACACCTGAGCGAGGTCAGCCCGACGTAATCCGTTGTGACAATCGAATGCCGAAGCTCCGATGACGGGGCGCGGGGGAAGCGTTTGTGTGGGGTGAACGTTGCGTGTGCAACCAGGGCGACCTTTCGGCCCGAACCCGTCAGCGTACTTCGCATGCATACCGAAAGGCTCGTTTCCGCATCGGCGGAAAGAGCCTTTTGTTGTTCTCGGCGTTTGTCCGTGATGTGGGATGGCGCTCTTGACGCCGCGCCATCCCACAAAAGGAGACAAGCGTCCTTTTCCGAAGGCAAAAAGAGCCGTCACGCGGTTGGTTTGTGAAATGACCACCATTCGAGAAATGGAGGGACGGGAAGGCATGATGGCGTTATTGGAACGATTTTCGCTGTTCCAGATTCTGCGACGGGAATTTGCGACCTACGACATGGCGCATTTTCAGCGCGATCTGCTGGCGGGCCTGACGGTCGCCGCGCCGGGTGGGATGTCGCGGTCATCGGCGATATTCCGCGCACCATTTTGCTCGACAGTCGCCTGACGCTGGAGAGCATCCCCTGGGAACACCTGTCTGACCTGCTGCCGGCAGCGGTGTCGATTGCGGCGCTGGGGGCGATTGAAAGCCTGCTGTGCGGCACGGTCGGAGCGACGATATCGGGTGGGGAGTTCGACAGCAACCAGGAGTTGATCGGGCAGGGCGTCGGCAATCTCATCATTCCCTTTTTTGACGGCGTTCCGGCAACTGCCGCGATTGCGCGCACCAGTGTGGCGATCAAGAGCGGCGCCGCCACCCGTTTGACCAGTATTATCCATTCACTGGCGCTGTTGCTCAGTGCGCTGGCGCTGGCGCCGCTGATCGGCCGCGTTCCGCTGGCGGCGCTCGGCGGCGTGCTGCTCGTGACGGCCTGGCGCATGAATGAGTGGGAGTCGATCCATTTCTTTGTGCGTACTCGTCTACGAGGCGCTATCGCCGGCATGATCATCACCATGATCGCCACCGCAGCGCTCGATCTCACCCAGGCGATCCTGATTGGCGTCGCAATTTCGGCGGTGCTCTACATTCGGCAGTCGGCGGTCAGCACGTCGGTGGCCAGCGGTCCGGTGAAGCCGGAGAAAATCCGGGCGCAGGGGTTCGATCTTCCGGCGGCATGCCCTGCAATTCACGTCTACTACCTCACCGGTCCGGTCTTCTTTGGCAGCGTTACGACGGTCCTTGAGTCGTTCGAGACGGCGGGCGATTATCATACCCTGATCATCAGCATGCGCGGCGTGCCGGTGGTCGATGCGATGGGTATTCAGGCGTTGCAGCAGATTGTTGAGGAACACCACCATCGCGGCGGCAAGGTGTACTTCAGCGGGTTGCAGCCGGCCGTGCGCGCGATGTTCGATCGCACCGGCTTGACGAAGATGGTGGGTGAGGAACATATCTTTTGGGACGCGGCGCAGGCGATTATTGCCAGCCATCAAAGCCACGAACTCGATGGCTGTGCCAGGTGCGACTCACGCAGCGAGGTCTGCGAGGTGCTGCGCGTGGCGCGGCGTCGGAGCATTGAGTCCGAAGATTCGGGGGCGCCGGCGGCCGCCGATAACGGCGCGCCGTCCGACAGGGTGGGAGCGACGTCTTTAGCACAGGGGTGATGATGTGGAAGAGACAGGGGTAGGCGACGGCAGTGCCGTCGCCCACCCGCAGGCGCTGTCGTTTGCGCACTCTCTGTTGATCTTCAAAAGTCGATTGGGTAGGCGAAGGCACTGCCTTCGCCCGCCCAATCGACTTCGTGTATACTGTGTGCATCAATGCCGCCCGTTTCACGGAGACGATATGTTCCCTGCCTACCGCGCGCGCTGGCTGCTGGTTGTACCTGCGCTGATCCTGACGCTCGCCGGTATCGGAACGCTGGCGATGCTGCGATCCGCGCCTGTGTCTGCGCAGACGGCGTCGAGCAACCCGCCGTCTCTGACGGTCGCCGGGACGCTTGGCGACCCGCCGCAGGAGCGGATTCTCTTCATCAGCGCCGCCACTCCCATTTCCGGCGCAGAAGTGCTGGTCTCCGATTTTGTGCGAGTTGACAATGCCGCAACGATCACCGGTCTGATCACTGTCTCGCCGCTGCCGGCGCGCGTCGAGGCGGGCAGACCGCTGACGCTGACGGCGACGGTGTCGTTCGCCAATGCGCGCAGCGGCGCGTACAACGGCACGATCTGGCTGAACTATGACGCCGATGGCGTTCCGTCATCGCTGCAAATCCCGGTCACGGTCACGATCAAGGACCCGCCGGGTCCGCCGTTCGTCGCGTTGATCGGCGGGGTGGCGGTTGCAGCGCTAATCTCGACCTACCTGGGCGGCGGGCGGCAGCGTGACGATCTGGCAGTGCGGATAGAACGCCTGGCGGCGCGGGTGACTGCCACTTCCGGTTTGCCCGATGCCGTGCGTCGCGCGCTGCGCCAGCGTCTCAATCTGGCGGAAGCCTGGGTGCGGACGGGAAAACTCGCGGAAGCGCAGCAGGAGTATGACGAGGCGGAGAAGCTGCTGACGCGCTGGCTTGGCTGGCTCGAGTCGTGGCGCGCGCTTCAGGCGCAGATCGATCAGGCGCGCGCCATGCTGCAACCCGATGCGCAGGGAAGACCGGCATACGCGGCTGGAATCCAGCGATGCCTCGATCAGATCGAGGGATCAACGCCGACTGTCGAGGATTTGAATGATGTGCAGAACCGTCTGAATGAGGTAATTGAGCGGATCAACGGTTTTCTGCATCTTGCTGCTCGACATAAGAATCTTCAGAAGATTCTCGATGCCACGGCGCTGACGCCGGCGGAGAAGGGACCGTATCAGGCGCAGATCGATCACCTGGGGCGGCAGATCGATGTGTTGCTGCCAGACGACCAGACCGCGCTCCAGGAGATTGACGGCGCCATAACCAGTCTCAATAGCGACCTCAAGACGCTGCTGCCGAAAGGCGCACCCGAGTCGGCGCTGCTCGGCGGTCGATCAGGTCCGGCGGCGGGTCCGACGGCAGTGATGGAAGAGGTTGCGCGGCAAATCCCTCGGCTTGCGATGCATTTTCCGAAATCTGTGCGAGATGCCGCACAGCAAACCGCTGTGGCCCGTTTTCCGGCGAATCTGCCGTGGGCGCAAATCCGGCTCTCCAGCTTTCGCCTGGCGCAGTTCCTCATCCTGATCACCCTCTGGGGTTGGACGGGGTACAACGAGTTGTACATCCAGAACCCGACGTTTGGCAGCGACTGGCTCTCGAACTATTTCACGCTGGTCGCCTGGGGCTTCACCTCGGAAGCGGCGCGCGCCACGTTCACCAATCTTGCCGGGCGGGTGGGGCTGTCGATTGATCAATGACCTTTCACGGCTCGTCGCTCGCGGCGCCGGCCATCGCCAGCAACCGGCACCACTGCGCTTCGGTCACCGGCACGACGGAAAGACGCGACTGACGCACCAGCGCAAAGTCGGCGAATACCAGGTCGGCTTTGATGTCTGCCAGCGTCACCGGATGCGGCAGCGGCGCCAGCGGGCGCACATCGACGACGACCATGCGCGGATCGCTCTGCTGCGGGTCGGGATAGGGCGCGCTGATCACTTCCGCCCGCCCGACGGCGCGCCGCTCGTCGCCGGTGTGGTAGATCAGCGCCTCGTCCCCCGGTTGCATCTCGCGCAGGTGCTTGAGCGCCGCATTGTTCGCCACGCCATCCCAGACCGTTCGACCGTCGCGCACCAGGTCGCTCCAGGCGTAGCAGTCGGGTTCGGTTTTCAGCAGCCAGAAACGTTTGCTCATACGCGCTCCAGAATGAGATCGGTTGTGCCAAGTCGCAGGCGCGTCCCCACAGGAACCGTACACGACGCATTGCGCAGATGTTCCACCAGCCCGTCCGGTCGCGTCACCCATGTCCCATTCTTGCTGGAATCACGAATGGCGACCGTCTGCACATCGTCGCTGCACGTGATGCACAGATGATCGCTCGACACAAGATCATCGTTGGGAATAGGAATACGCCGCTCGTTCCCCTTTGGCGACTTTCTGCGCCCCACGATGGTCTCCCCTTCGTAGATTGGAACCAATAGCGGTGTGCTTCCTGGCGCATGAATCGACGCCTGAAACCGCGGTGGCACCAGTTCGAAGAGGAAACGGTCGTCGTACCACAGCCGACCGCCGAACAATTCACCGGCAATCGCGTGGATCGCCTCGTCCGACAGCGTTACGCCGCTATGCGACATTGCCGCAACGCCGGGGAGTTCGTCGAAACTGCACACTTTCAGATGATCGCGGTGATCATCGACATCGAGCGAAATGCGCGAGTCGGCGGGCAATGCCGGAACACCGACGATTGCGCCAATCACGTGCTTGAACGGGTGCGGGTCGGTCGTTGCAATGCCGAGTCGGGCGGCGGCGGCGTTGAGGCTCATCTGAACCGCATTGCGTTGCCGGCGTAAACGGTGCAGCGGATGCGTCCCGTCCTCTTCGAGGATCGGTTGACCGCTGGCGCGATCACGCCAGACCCCTCCCGGCGGCGCATCAATGGGACCTGCATAGGAGCGCAGCACTCCGACGATCACCGCCGTTGCCCGCAGGATCAGCAGGTCGATCTGCGCCAGCGGCGGTTCGGCGCCGGCGGCGATATTGAACACAATGGTGCATGTCCCTTCGGTTGGCGACTGACGCGCAGTGCGCGCCGCCATCAGCGCCCGTTCGCGCAATTCGATCCGTTCGCGTGCTGTCTCCGGCGTCCGTCCGATATAGACACGCAGCCGCATGAGCGTGTTCCCACCTGCCTTCTGAACATCCTCTCCAGAGATTGTAGCACAGCTAGGGGCGGGGCTGAGATCCGCCCTGACGGGGGCGGGGCTGAGACCTGCCCTGACATAACAGACATGGCAGTATAATGAGCCGTATAATCGGTAGCGCGTGATACATGCCATTGTGATAGGAGACATAATGGATACCGTCTCTTTCGTTCCCGAAGCCATGGCGCCGCGCGACGCCTATCGTCTGCTGATCAGCAGCGTCGTGCCGCGCCCGATTGGTTGGGCTTCGACCATCGGCGCCGACGGGTCGATCAATCTGGCGCCGTTCTCGTTCTTCAACGCAGTTGGCGGACCGGTTCCGTTCGTCATGATCTCGGTCAGCCGGCGCGCTGGCGCGATCAAAGATACGCTGCGCAACGCTGCCGAAACCGGTGAAATGGTGCTGAACATCGTCAGCGAAGAACTGGCGCCGCAGATGAACATCACCTCCGGCGATTGGGCGTATGGCGAGAACGAGTTCGAGCGCGCCGGCCTCGAAGCGGCGCCGTCGGTCGATGTGCGCCCGCCGCGCGTTGCAGCCGCGCCGGTGGCGATGGAGGTGAAAGTCACGCAGATCGTGCCGGTCGAGGGCAGCAGTTACACCATGATCATCGGGCGGGTCGTGCGCTTCCATATTCGCCGCGACCTGCTGCGCCCCGATGGGACGGTCGATCCGCTGCGGTTGAACCCGATAGCACGGTTGAGCGGCGACGAGTACGCCCGTCTTGGCGAGATCTTCACCCTGCCGCGTCCGGCGGTGTGACGCGGTGCACCACGCACGTGCTATAATAGCCGCAGGAGCACGTTGTGCCGCACTGGAACCTCCCCTCTCAAGGCGACATAATCTATGGGATCGATTCTTACGCTGGCAATGCAGAAGGGCGGGGTCGGCAAAACAACGACCGCGCTCAGTCTTGGTGTGGCGCTCGCAGCACGCGGGCGGCGCGTGTTGCTCATCGACATCGACCCGCAGGCGAACCTGACGCAAGGGCTTGGCGTCGATCCGTCGCAGCTGGAGTACAGCGTCTACGAGGTGCTGCTCAACCCGGAGCGCGGCAGCGCGTTTGCCACCGTCACCACCGATCACGACGTTGACCTGATACCGTCGTCTCTGCTGCTGGCGGGCGCGGAACTCGAACTTGCCGGGCGTGTCGGGCGCGAGTTGTTGTTGCGCAAGGCGTTGCGCGCCGCGCGTGAGACCTACGATTACATTCTGATCGATCCGCCGCCGTCGCTTGGCCTGTTTTCGCTTAATGCGCTCGCCGCCGCGCAGCGCGTGCTCGTGCCGCTGCAACTGCACGCCTATGCGCTCAAGGCAATGCCGCAACTTGAGCAGACGATCGACCTGGTGCGTGAGATCAACCCGGAACTCGCCATCGGCGGCGTGCTCTGCACCCTCGCCGACCGTCGCACGAATCTGAGCCACGAGATCGAGCGGCAGGTGCGTGAGCGCTATGGTGCGCTCGTGTTTCAAACCGTCATCCCGATGAATGTCAAACTTGCCGAAGCGCCGACCGCCGGTGTGCCGATCCATCGGTACGCCCCCGGCAGCGCAGGCGCGCTGGCGTATAGCGCGCTGGCGGACGAACTTGAGTCGCGATTGAACTACGAGAGGTGAAGATGAGCGCCGAACACTCCTCCGATAACCAGATGCCCATCCGCCGGGGGCAGGGGTTGCGCCTGTCGATCACGTCGTCCGACGCCGACGTTCCTGCGGCTGAAACAGGCGACGAAACGCTGCGCCGCGGTCAGGGGCTGCGTCTGTCCACCCACGACTCAACCGCTGCATCATCGCCTTCGACGCTCCTGCGTGAGCTGATCGGCGCCCCGCAGGTCATCGAACTATCGCACGGTCCGCTGGCATACCGCGCCGCCGGGCATGGTCCGCCCCTCATTCTGCTTCACGGTTGGGCGGCGTCGTCACGCTACTGGCTCATCACCCTGGCGGATCTGTCGGCTGATTTCCGCGTCTATGCGCTCGATCTGCCGGGGTTTGGCGACTCGCCGGCGCTGCCTGAGCCGGGAACGGTCGCCCGGCAGGCGCAGACCGTCCTTGAGTTTGCCGATGCGCTTGGTCTGACGACGTTCGACATCAATGGTCACTCGTATGGCGCGGCAGTAGCTGTAATGCTGGCAGCCAGCCAGCCGCAGCGGGTGAAGCGCCTGGTGATAACGTCGCTGGGCGCCATCGGGAATGAGATCGAGCGCATGATCTTCGCACTTGCGCGTGCGCCGCTCGATCTGACGCTGCGCGTTGGATATCCGTGGCTCAACCTGATCGCGCCGTGGGTCGAACTCTGGCGACCGTTCGCCACGGCGCTGTTGTGCGTCCCGCCGCTGCCGCAGATGATGGCGGCGCGCTTTATCGAGAACGGCCTGCGCGAGAAGTGGATGCTCCAGGAAGGGATCGTCGATCTGACGAAGATGGACCTGCGGGCGCATCTCATGGCGTTTGTGAGCGTCGGCGATCCGCAGGTGTTCGATGCATTCCGCAGCGCGCCACAGCCCGCGTTGCTGATTGGCGGCGCCCACGACCAGATTATGCCGCCGGAGTCGCTCCAGGCAGCGGCGCAGGCGATGCGCCAACCGCGCCTGGCGCTGATCGAGCAGTGCGGCCATGTTCCGATGATCGAACAACCGGAAGCGTACCACGCCGCGCTGCGGTCGTTCCTGCTCGAACGGTGAGGATCACGAGCGCGGCGCGCGCGGAGCAGTGACGGTCACGCGGGCGGCGCGGGACGCACGTGCGCCGCCGATGCCCCTGGCGGCGTCAGCATCACCGGCGCGCGCGCGGAACGTGACCGTCACCATCCTGGAGGTGCCGAGCGCGGCGCGCGCGGAGCGGTGACGGTCACGCGGGCGGCGCGGGACGCACGTGCGCCGCCGATGCCCCTGGCTGCAGTCGCGCCAGCGGCGCGCGGGCTATATGTGACCGTCACCACATGGGGGTTAGCGCGTCAACGTGCGCAGATAGGCGATTAAATCAGCCATCTGCTGGTCGCTCAGGGCGCGCCCCGGCATCACGCCAATCTGCCCCTGGTTGGTCGTCCGAATGAAGGCGGCGACGTTCTCTTCGGTGCGCGGCGCGCCATTGGGGAGCATGCCGCTGTAATCCACCCCTGGCGGGTAGACCGGTCCTTCCGGTTGCAACACCCCTGCCATCCCCGTCCCCACCCGAAATTCGGTGGTGGTCGTGTGGCAGGCGCTGCACCCGGCGCGCTCGAAAACGATCTGACCGCGCGCAGCATCACCGACGACGGGACCGCCGTTGGGTGCGCCGCTGGGAGGTCTGCCGAGCGTATTCGCCGCCAGTAACAGCGCCCCGAGCACCAGCGCTACGCCGATTGCCATCCGAATCAACGGTTGCATGTCACCCCTGTATTCGCGCCTGCCGGCGCAGCGCAATCAGGCTCAGCGCCACCGCGCCAACGCCGGCCCATCCCCAGGCGGCGGAGTGTTTGCCGCGCCGCGCCGCGCGCACGCCTTTTGCCATCTCTGGAAGCGACTTCAAGCGCTCCTTCGCTTCCGCCTTGCGGCGCGCGAACAATTCGGGATCGGCGCGCAACTCCTCTGCCAGTTGGCGTTTGTGCATGATCTGTTCTTCGGTAATGTACTCCTCGAAGGAGCGCAGCGGCGCGAGCCGGTAGCCGTGCTTGCGGAAGAGCCGGTAGATCTCCTTGACCCGTTCGGGTGTGATGTTGCGCCCCAGCGTGTAATCCTCGAAGCGTCCCTCCATCGCCAGCAACGATGTTTCCGCCAGGCAGGCGTAGACTGTCTTCGGCGGCAGCCCAATATCGTATCCGATCTCGACATCGCCAGGAATGAGCACCTCGCCGCTTTCGATTACCAGCACATCAGGGCGGAGCGCCGCTTCCGCCGGGTTGATGTCCGGCGGGCGCGCCACGTCGCAGATGATCGCGCCCGGCTTGCACTCGGTCACATCGAGCACCCGTTGACCGAAGGCGGAGGTAGCGGTGATAATCAGATCGCACTCACCCGCCAGACTGTTGGCGTGGGTCGAAATGACCACGCGCGCGCCCGGCGTTTCGCGCTCGATCAGGCGCTTCAGGTCGATCAGTTTCTCCGGTTCGATCGAGACCAGCACGACATCCTTGGTTGCCTGCGCCGCCAGCCGCGCACAGGCGGAGCCGATCGATCCGGTCGCGCCGATGACCATAATTCGCCCACGGCTCAGGTCGTGATACCCCATCATGCGCGCTGCAATCTTGGCGGTCTCCAGCGTTGCAGCGACGGTCAGGCTGTTGCCGCTGGTAATGGCGATATCGGCTTCGTTGGCGACGGTAATGCCCGCATCGCCGACGACGCTGGTGAAGGCGCCGAGACCCATGATGCGCGCGCCGAGCCGTTCGGCGAGGTGCGCCGCCTGGTTGAGCAGATTATAGGTGAAGCGCGGGCTGTGCTTCATCATCTGGCGCGGCGTCGCACCGAGCGAGATCAGATACCCCTCGATCCGCTGCCCGGTGGTCGGCGAACGACCGCCGGTAATCTTGCCGACGTAGACCGGCGGCACGTAGGCGGCGGCGGCTTCGACGATCGTATCGGGAACGTAGCGCGTCCAGTAAAATGGCGGATAATCGTGAATGAACTTGACGCTTAAGGGGTGGATCACAAACGCAAACTTATTGATGCCGGCCGCTTCCGGTTGAAGCGTCACCACCGCCGGCGCCCAATCCAGGTCTGCCAGCAGGTCGAGGTACGTATCCTCGGTGAGCGGCGCCTGCGGGTCGGGGCGCAGCGCCGCCAGCAGCGTCTCGATGGTGGCGGCGGAGTGGCGTGCAATCTCGCCTTTGCCGTTGAGGGACGGCATGAGCGTGATCAGCGTTTCGACGCCGCGCGCGCGCAGATCGGCAATGTCGTCATCACTCGCCGACTCGACGATGACCATCTTCCGATCCAGGCGTTCCGGCGCAAAGCGGCGGATGGCGGCGATATTCCCCGCCAGAATGTCCGCCCAGACAAAACTGCCTGGATGGTGCGGCGCGCCGGTCATGCCGGCAAGCGCCTCGAACGACGCCTCCCTGAGCGCCTCGAGCGTCGGCGCCGCCGCCTGATCGAGGGTCTGTGCACTACCCACGCCCGGAGCATCGGGCAGACCGAAGAAGATCTGCGGGTCGGCGAAGCGCAGCGCCGAACTCCGGCGCGCCAGCGCCTGCGCCAGCCCTTCGTGATTGACGCCGGGAACGAACAGCACCCGCTTCTGGTTGAAGATCAGCGGATGGGCGCGCTCGGCAAGGATGACGCCCCAGCGTTCGAGTTCCGGACGCACGCCGCTGCCGTCGACGACCGGCGTCGACCGCGCGGCGGCGGGCAGATCGGCGCCGATGACATGCTGTGCCTGCGCGTTGCCCAGGCGCAGGATGGCAGGCATGCCTTCCAATCCAATTGCGTCAACAGCACCGTCGTATTCGGCAATCAGGGCGCGCGCGCGCGCAATGTCGCCGCCGCAGCCGATGCGACGCACCTCGACGTCCTGGTTCAAAAAGGTGACCGGCGCAACCATGTCGCCTTCGCCAAGATGAATGATAAGGACTTGTTTCATACGTTTCCGCCTCCTCGCAGCGCCACGCCAACGGCGCCAACGATGATCGCATTTGCTGTCAGGGTAGCACGGCGGCGCATGCTGGCGTGGAAACAAATGGCGACACCAGGTTTACAACCTGCTACTGTTTCGTTGATCTCCCCGTACATCCTTCAATAAAACAACATAAGAGAACTAATGTTGTTTTAAGTGCGCGCCATTCACGCGCCAGGATCGCGTAGCCGTCCTCGTCGCGCCAGGTTGCGCCATCCCAGATTGTCTCGCGGTAGTGCGCCTCGCGCCGCATGCCCAGTTTCTCCATCACGCGCACCGACGCCACATTGCGCGCATCGCACGTGTCGGCGATGCGGTGCAGCCCCAGCACCTCGAAACCGTACTCAAAGAGCGCGCGCATCGCCTCGGTGGCATAACCGCGCCCCCAAAAGCGCCGGTTGAACAGGTCCATGAACGACGCATGGCGCGGTTCATAGTCAAGCTGCGCCAGTGCGCAACTGCCGATGACCCGCTCTTCGGCGCGCACGACTACCGCCAGTTCGTGCACACGGCGCGGATGACTGCGCGCCAGCGCCATACAGCGCGTCAGATGATCCTGCACCTCTTCCACGCTCGCCGGACCAAACGGCAAATACCGCACGACCTCCGGGTCTGAGCGGTATGCGTAGACATCGGGCCTGTCTTCGGGTGTGAATTCACGGAGCAGCAAACGTTCGGTTGTCAACTACATGGTTATGTCAAATAAAGCCGCCAGGTTAAGTATACCATATGCCGGCGTATCTCTCTGGCAAGCGCGCTGTTCGTGTGCCACACCACGGATAACACCCTGCTTGCAGGCATGGTACAATGCGAGTATGCGTCTGTGATCGAACCCTGCTCAGAGCAAGGAGGCTTGAGATGGACATCGCCGACCTGAGTCGTCTCTCGAGCGCCGATGCGCTCGAACTGGTCTCCCGTCTCCAACAAGCCAACGAACAACTTCAGGGCAGTGCTGTCACCCTCTCACGCCTCTCGGTCGCCTTGCAGGACTCACTGGGTCCGGCGCCTGTCGGCACGGTCGGCGCCTTGCACGCCATCGGGCAGTTCCTGACGGTGCAGCATTCCTATGAAGAACTGGCGGCGCTGGTGCATCAGCAGAGCATTGAGGTCTTCGGACTGGACGGCGGCGTCCTGTTCCTGCTCGATGAGAGCGGCACGCTCACGCCGATTGCACCCTCAGGCGCCGCATTGCCCGATCCGTCGGCGCTCGAACACATCGCCGAATGCGCCCGGCGGGCGCTTGATGCCGAGGCGATGATCAGCGCACCCGGCGAGCGCGACGTCTATCCGTCGTGTATTGCGCTGCCGCTTTCGCGCATGGGGCAGGATGTGGGGGTGGCGGTGCTCTACCGCGCAATAGCGGAGGAACCGGCGCTTTCGGCGGAGATGTGGGCGAATCTGACGATCTACGCTGGCACCCTGGGCGCGATCTGCGCCGGGATGCGCCAGGCGGAAGCGTTGCGCCGCGATGCGCGCCTGCTCGAAAGCCTGCTCGCCGAACGCGCCCGTCAGGTGCAGAATAGCCGTGACATTCTGCGCGTGGTGTTCGATCACCTGCCGGAGGGGATATTACTGCTCGACGGTGACGATATGGTGCTTGCCGTCAATCGTTTCTTCGCCGACCGAATCGCCGGAGTGCATCCGCGTGACCTCGTCGGACGTTCGTATGCCGAATTGCGCCAGCGCCTCCATCTGCGCGGCATGCAGCGCATCGGCCAGGACGCCGAACAGCGCGCAGAGGTGACGCTGCCCGACGCCGGAGGTCGCCTGCACACCTATGAGGTCGAGCGCACGACTGTGCAGACCGACGACGGCGCGATGCTGGAGTTCTGGCGGGAGCGCTAACCGGAACACCATATCCTGTCTATCCCCATGCCTTGCAGACACGCACACAAAGGCGCAGAGACGCCGTATGCAGAGGCATGGCTCGATCCATAAGGATCGGTTTTGAGCCGTCCGTATCGGTGTACTCTTCCAGCCCACGCTGATAGCCACAGGAGAAGACCATCCATGAGCGATGTTACTGCAACCCCCGAAAGCGTCGGCATCGGTTCGGACCGGCTGGCGCGCATCCGCCCGGCGATGCAGCGCTGGATCGAACGTGGGACTATCGCGGGCGCGAGCATGATGCTGGCGCGGCGCGGCAAGATCGTGTATGCCGAACAGGTCGGGCGCATGAGCAAAGAGACCGATGAGGCGCTGCGCAGTGATGCAATCTTCCGCATCTACTCAATGACCAAGCCGATCGTCTGTACTGCTCTAATGACCCTCTACGAAGAGGGACGGTTTCAGTTGATCACACCGTTGGCGACGTTCATTCCAGCGTTTGCGAACGTCAAGGTGCTGCAACAGGATAAAGAAGTCGCGCCGCAGCGCCCGATCACGATCGGCGACCTGATGACGCACCTCGGCGGATTCACCTACGATTTTCTGATTGATTCGCCAGTCGGCGAGTTGTACCGCCAGCACGCGCTTATGAGCGATGCCAGCCGGACGCTGGAACAGTTCGTCGCGGAGCTGGCTCGCCTGCCGCTGGCGTACCATCCGGGGTCGAAGTGGCATTATAGCGTATCGATCGACGTTGCGGCGCACGTGATCGAGATCATCGCCAACCGGCCGCTGCGCCAGTTTCTGCGCGAACGGATCTTCGAACCGCTCGGCATGGTCGATACCGATTTCTACGTACCGCCGGAGCAGCGGCATCGCCTAGCGGCCATGTATGGCGTCGGCGACCTTGGGGCTCACGGCATGACGGTGCTCCAGATGTTCTTCAACTGGCAGCAGGGCATTCTGCAGCCGATCGATCCGCAGGAGAGCTACCCGGTGGATCGACCGGAAACCTTCGCGCGCGGCGGGCACGGTCTGTTCTCCACAACGCAGGACTACATGCGCTTCGCGCTCATGCTGGCGAACGGCGGCGAACTCGACGGTGTGCGCATCCTGGGGCGGAAGACGCTCGAACTCATGCATACCAACCACATTCCTGCCGCACTACTTCCCTGGAAAATCGCCGGCTTTACCTATCCCGGCTATGGGTTCGGGCTGGGATCGCGGGTGCTGCTGGATGTCGGGCTGTCGGGCATGCCGGGAACGGCAGGCGAATTCGGGTGGGCTGGCGCGGCGACGACCTACTACTGGGTTGATCCGGCAGAGGCGTTCGTCGGCGTTTTCATGACGCAGTACCAGGGTATCGACGAGCCGCAACGCGATTTTCGCGTCCTGGCGTATCAGGCGATTGTGGAGTAACGCACCGGTGGGGATCAGCCGGATTCTGCCGATCATCCGCAAGGAGTTCATCCATATTCTGCGTGACCGGCGCGCGCTCATGATTGCGTTTCTGACGCCGGTGATCCAGATGATCATCCTCGGCTACGCCGCGACGACCGATGTGCGCAATGTGCCGCTGGCAATTTTCGATCAGGATCGCACCCGCCAGAGTCGCGCGCTGATCGACGCCTTCGTGCAGTCTGGTCAGTTTACCGTCTACGCTTATGTCAAATCGGAACGGGAACTGACGGCGCTGATCGACCGCGGTCAGGCGCGCGCCGGTCTGGTCATTCCGCCAGAGTACGGGCGCACCGTTACTGCCGGACGGAACGCCGACGTCATGTTCATCCTCGACGGTTCTGATCCATCTGTTGCGTCGAGTGCGCTGGCGTCAGCGCGGCTGATCGGCGCTTCCTTGGCGACCAGGGTGCGCGAGGAGACGCTGGCGCGCCGCGGCGTCACAGCGGCGACGATGCCGGGCGCGCCGCAGGTGCGGGAGCGCGTCTGGTACAACCCGGACATGGACAGTGCCGTGTTCATGGTGCCGGGGTTGATTGGTTTGGTGCTCCAGTTTCAGGCGACGCTCCTGACCGCTTCGGCAGTCGTGCGCGAACGCGAGCGCGGCACGATCGAACAGTTGATCGTCACCCCGATTCGCCCCTACGAACTGATGGTGGGAAAAATCCTGCCCTACGCCGTGGTTGAACTGCTGGTCGTCGGCGAGGTGCTGCTGGTGGGGACGCTCTGGTTTGGCGTCCCCATTCGCGGCAGCCTGTTCCTGCTGGTTGCGATTGCGTGTCTGTTCCTGGTTTCGACGCTGGCGCTCGGACTGCTGATTTCGACGATTGCGCGGACGCAGTTCGAGGCGTTTCAGTTGTCGTTCCTGACCCTTCTCCCTTCAGTGTTCATCTCCGGTTTCATCTACCCGATCGACGCGATGCCGGTTGTGCTGCAACTGATCAGCAAAGTCATTCCGCTGACCTATTTCCTCGTCGTTGTGCGCGGCATCATCATCAAAGGGGTCGGCATCGAGGCGCTGCTGCCGCAGATCCTGGCGCTGGCGGCATTCGGCGTCGCGCTGCTGACCATCGCCTCGCTGCGCTTCAGGAAGCGGTTGGATTGAGCGATCAATCAGTCCAATGGCAGCACCCACGATTGCTGTTTCGGGAAGAGAATGTTCAGCAACATCGCCGGTTCGTCGTCCGCCCATACATCATCGTGCCAGGCGTCGAGTTCTTCCAGACTGCGCCGCCCGAACAACAATTGCAGGAAAACGAGCGGCGGGAAGCCTGCGCCGGCTTCATCGCCGTAGATCGGCGCCTGCCACGGTTCGATGAAGGCGATCCGTCCCTGCTCGAAGACCATGCGCAGTCCGCCTTTGTAGAAGTCGATCTTCAGTTCGCCGGTGTACCCCGCCAGGAATGACCCTGCCAGACGGCGTTCGAGAACTGCGCGAATGTGGCGCAGGAAGAGCGGCACATCGGGGACGCGCACATACCAGCCGTATGGCGGTTCGCGTTTGGCGATCAGGTCATGCCCAAGCGCGTCATACACCGGATGGGAGGCGCCAAGGACAAAAACCAGCGCATGCGGCTCGCCTGCTTTCGGCGGGATCACCGGGATGGTCGGCGCAATCGCGCGCAGCGCGCGCAGCACCGGCAGGACGACGGCGGTCAGCGGCGTCCCCGGCTCGACCATCATCCCCAGCACCCGCGCCTTCTCAGGACTCCAGCGCACCCGCCCGGTCAGTACATACCCGACGGTCAGACCGTCGGCGCGGATGATCATCCGCGTGTTCCACCCTTCGCCCGCCTCTGCCGTTTGCCCGGTCAGCGTCCAGCGCCAGTGGTCGTGGTCGAACGGCGCCGACACCAGGATGGGCGACCCGCCAGCGGGACGGGAACGCTCGCGTTCGTAGAGCATCCGAATCTGCGGCATATCGTCGAGCGTGGCGTCGCGCAGCGTGAACGGCTCTGCCTGACCCTCTTTGGCGTCAGGGATCGCTGCCAGCATCACCATGCGCGAGCCGCCAAGATCGACGGCGAATTCGTAGTCAAACTGACGGTAGAAATAGGGAATGCCGGTGATGCACTGCGCCAGATCGCCCTGTTCGGCGCTGCGCGCGTGCATCAGGTCGAACGTCGCCCGCACCAGACCGCGGTTGCGGTACTCTTCGTGCGCAGCGACCGGCTCGGCGCGGCTGAGGGTGAACGGGACGCCGGCATACTCCCAGCGCTGCCGCATCACTGCCGTTGCTGCAACGACCGCGCCGTTCCGCGTATCCTCAACCAGCGCCACGTCGTTTGGACCGATCAACGGGTGCTGACCGCTCATCTGATGGCGGGTATAGGCAATCATGCGCTCGTTCGGCGGATCGTCGGCAGTGCGGCGAAACACGTGACCAAAAAGTTCGCCGATGCGCTCCTGATCGGCAGCAGTTGACCAGCGCGCGATCAGTCCATCGCCGAGGTCTTTGGCAGTTGTAGACATGGAGTCTCCTTATTATTATCTGTTGGCAGCGGTTACTTCCGTCCAGTCCCCTTCTCCCGCCGGGGGAGGGGGAGGCCGGTTGCCCCTCATCCCCCCTGCCCCCTTCTCCCACCGGGGGGAGGGGGAGGCCGGTTGCCCCTCATCCCCCCTGCCCCCTTCTCC
This sequence comes from Roseiflexus sp., assembly GCF_057785375.1. NCBI lineage: Bacteria > Bacillati > Chloroflexota > Chloroflexia > Chloroflexales > Roseiflexaceae > Roseiflexus > Roseiflexus sp. The sequence goes on along the minus strand of NZ_JBYNRX010000111.1, from coordinate 259 downwards.
CGCCGGGGGAGGCCGGTTGCCCCTCATCGCCCCTGCCCCCTTCTCCCGCCGGGGGAGGGGGAGGCCGGTTGCCCCTCATCCCCCCTGCCCCCTTCTCCCACCGGGGGAGGCCGGTTGCCCCTCATCCCCCCTGCCCCCTTCTCCCACCGGGGGAGGCCGGTTGCCCCTCATCCCCCCTGCCCCCTTCTCCCGCCGGGGGAGGCCGGTTGCCCCTCATCGCCCCTGCCCCCTTCTCCCGCCGGGGGAGGCCGGTTGCCCC
>NZ_JBYNRX010000110.1:0-51746 GCF_057785375.1 Roseiflexus sp. | reverse complement strand
CCGCCACCGTAGCCGCCGCGACCACCGCCGCCGCCGCCATAACCGCCGCGACCACCGCCGCCGCCTTCACCGCCACCGTAGCCGCCACGACCGCCGCCGCCTTCGCTGCCGCCACCATAGCCGCTGCCGCCCCACCGTCGCATAGTCGCCGAACGCCTCCCCGCGCTCGTCGTAGCACACCACGTGGTCCCCCTCGACCCCCAGCCACACGTCGGCAATCTCCAGATGCACCCGTCCTTCGCCGTCCGGCGGACGCAGCCGATACCTCCCGCCCTCCAGCCGGTAGTCGAGCAGCCGCACCCGTCGCACTCCCCCACGCCTCACATCGTCCACAATCACGTACTGCCCCACCCCCGCCCGCGCATAGTGCTCCACCTTGCGCTCCAGGTCATTCTCACGCGTCTCTGGCGACGTGATCTCGATGATCAGCGCCGGACGTGCCCCCTCGACCGCCACCTCGAACGTGCTCCAGTCCCGCCGTTCCGCAATCCCCGGAATCACCATCATGTCCGGTCCGTGCGCCCGCAGGTCGGGCAGGTCCCAGGCGATGCGCACGTCGCTGAGCACAATCGCCGCGCCGGACCCCTCCAGCCGCGCGCGCAACACCGCAGTCAGGTACATCCGGTCGGTCTCGTGGCGGTCGCTATGCACGATGAAATCTCCCACTTCCGGGTGCAGCACATCCTCCAGCGTCAGCGGAACCTGTTCCAGATTGTTGGGATCATCCGGCGTGGGACGCCGCACGAAGCGCCAGCCGTAGCGAAACGGGTCGTCGGCGCGCGCCGTCTCGGACGCGGGCGGGGGATGGAGCGTGGTGCGGGTCATCGGTCTGACCTCCTGACGAAGAGCGTGCAACAGACGTTCGTATTGTAGCACATCCATTGGCGCCCTGCGGCGTCGCGCGCGTGCGCCGAACGGTGCGCGCCCCCCCTGGCGACCTCGCTCCCCTCTTCCGGCGTGGCGGTCCGGTCGCCCCGTCGGCGCAATTGCGCCAGGCTGGCGCGTGCCGGGAAGGGAGGCGCGCACTCCTTGGCGAGGGTCCAACCCGCAGCAATGCGGCGGTTGCTGAGCGCGCCAGCATCCGCCGGGCTTCGCCCACCATTATCGGGGCGACCTGGCGGGAGCGATCGCCGACTTCGACAAGGCGCTGGCGCTGGACCCAAATGTAATCACGTATATCAACCGGGGTCTCGTCCGCTACCAGCAGGGCGACCGGAAAGGAGCGCGCGCCGATTTCGAGCGCGCCCGTGCCATAACAACCGATCCGCAGTTGCAAAAACAGCTGGACCAACTAATCGCGGCGCTGCGGTGAAGCATCCCAAACTCCCAACGCAACGGCGCGCCAGGGGTTTCCTTGAGGCACTGATCGCGGCGCTGCGGCAAGCATCAGTTGGTAGAACGTCTCTCCTCGCCCGGCGCCCGACGCCTGCCCCCCGGTTCTTTGTTCTCATACTACCTTGCGGTCAGTCAGACAAGATGTTCGAGCGCCCGGTTCGCAAGGCATACTGATCCACAACGCGCGCTGGCGGTTGTGGACGCATGACTGCGCATTGGCATCAGCAGCCCCGGCGGGGCTTTCACTTGCCTCAGCGAGGGCTTTAGCCCGCAGCGCCCCGGCAGTATTGTACGAATGATCGCACATTAGTATCAGTTCTCGCAACCCCTGATCACCGCCAGCGTTCGACGCGCAACTTCGGCAGGCGTGCCAGAGCCGTCGATGCGACGCAGAATCCCCTGATCGTCATAGTAGGCAATCAACGGCGCAGTCTGCTGGTGGTACGCCGCCAGGCGCTGTCGCACCACATCAGGACGGTCGTCGTCGCGCTGCACCAGCCGTCCGCCGCGCTCCCGACAGCGCATGATGCTCGCCAGATCGTCGATATGCACCGGGAACGGCTCGCCAGCCCCTTCGCAGATGCGCCGTCCGCTCAGACGGCGCACCACCTCATCATCGGCGACATCGATGGCAATGACCATGTGCAGGACGCGATCACAGTCGGCGAGCATCGCGGCAAGGCCCAGCGCCTGACGCATGGTGCGCGGGTAACCATCGAGCAGGATGCCCTGGTCTGGATCGAGCGTTTCCAGGCGGGCGCGCAGCACCCGATCCATCAGCGCATCGGGCGCCAGGTCGCCGCGTTCGAGCAGCGGCGCCACCTCACGTCCGATGGATGTGCGGCCTTTGATCTCGGCGCGCAGCAGCGCTCCGGTCGAGATCGGAACCAGCGGCAACTGATGGACGAGTTCTTCGGCAATGGTACTCTTGCCGGCGCCAGGCGGACCCAGCAGGACAATGTTGAGCGCGGCATTCATGCGCTTCTCGCTCCTAAATCCTCGCTCCCAAAGAACGTTTACAGCGCGCCGGATGAGCCTGGAGAGAGTGCATCGTTGACCGAATCTGGATCGACGGTGGTATGCCGATCAAGACGACGCTCGAAGGCTTCCAGCGACATCATCAGTTGATCCTGGCGGATCGCAGCAGTGACATCGCCGCGGGTCCGTTCGAGCACGGCGCGCAGCGCGTCGGTCGTGCGCCGCAGGCCGCCGGTGACGGCTTCGGGGTAGTCCACCGTCATCAGAAGACTGTAGACATCTTCCATCACTGCCAGCAGTCCGGCGCTGCGGGCGGTTGCGCCTGTGCGCAGGCTGTCGAGAATGGCGCGGCGCAATTCCGACGCCGCCTCAGCCAGTCCGTTAAGATATGCCGCTGCATCAACTCCCAGCGCCGCCGCATCCGGCGGCGGGTCGCCGTGGAGAAACGCATACACCAGCGCAGCCTCGGCGTACTCCTTGAGCGCGTCTTGTGAGTAGCCAGCGTACAACAGATCGGGATGATCGGCAAGGCTCTCGCGCAACGCGCGCGCTGACGCGCCCGCTTCCGCCAACAATACGGCAGCCTCGGCAAACTCACGACGATGCGCCGCACGAATGGTGTTGGCGCACTGGCGCGTCAGCGCGCGCGCCAGGGTCAATGCTCGCTCGCGCGCAGCATGACACGCCTCGATCTCCGCGATAGCATGGGCAACAATCGTATCTATCGAGTTCATGGCGTTCCTTCTGGCTTCTCTTTCGCTGCCGGAAATATCCACAGTATAGCCAGCGCAGTAACTCGTAGCGAATCTCAAAAGTCGTTCCCCGACGCCTGTGCTATACTGAAGCCTCTACCCGGCAGTCGCTCATAGACAGGCATCTGACGTATGATGATCAATCGGCGTTCGCATAATGTGCTCAATGCTGCTGAAACGCTTCCCGTTCGCGCCGTTGACTGGCGCCGCTTGCTAACCTACCTGAACCCGTATCAGCGGCACATGGCAGGCGCGCTGCTGGCGCTGGCAGGCGCAAGCGCCATCAACCTCGGATTCCCGCTCGTCATTGTCCAACTCCTGGAAGCGGTGCTGCAGCAGGGCGATCAAACGGTGCTGACGAATCTGACGCTTGCGCTGATTGCGCTCTTCTTCCTCCAGGCATTTCTGACATTCCTCCAGGGATACATCCTCAACATCGTCGGTGAGCGGATCGTTCTCGATATGCGCGTCCAGTTGTATCGTCATTTGCACACACTGTCGTTGAGTTTCTTCGCCAACCGACGCGTCGGTGAACTTGTGTCGCGCATCTCCAGCGATGTGACGCAGGTGCGCGCTATTCTGACGAACAATGTCACCCAATTTCTGTCGAGCATCGTCGCACTGATCGGTGCGATCATCATTGTGTTCCTGCTCAACCCGCGACTGGTGGGGTTCGTGCTGGCGCTGGCGATCAGCGTTGTTGCCGTTGCCGCTATCTTTGGGCGCTGGTTGCAGCGTTTCAGCACCCGCGTTCAGGACGAACTGGCAGATGCAACGGTGGCGGTCGAGGAGGGATTGCAGGGGGTGCGGGTAGTCAAGAGTTTTGTCCGCGAGTCGTATGAGATCGAACGGTACGAGCGCGCCATGCAGCGCACCCTGAAGGCGGCGTTGCGCCTGGCGCTGCTCCGATCCGGGTTTGGCGGCCTGATGGCGTTTCTCGGATTCAGCGGCATCGCGGCCATCCTCTGGTTCAGCGGCAGCGAGGTGCTGGCAGGGCGCATGTCGTTTGCGACGATCAACGGTTTTCTGATCTATGCGATCACCATCGGCGCCAGCCTGGCGCAACTCTCCGGGTTATACGGCCAGTTCCGCGAAGCGGTTGGCGCTGTGCGGCGCGTATTCGAGATCCTCGACACGCAGCCGGCCATCGGCGATGCGCCGGATGCGCGTGATCTGCCCCCGGTGCGCGGCGAGATTACATTCGACAATGTATCGTTCGAGTACGAAACCGGGCAGGGGGTGCTGCATGACATCGCATTGACCGTGCAGCCAGGCGAAATCGTGGCGCTGGTAGGACCGAGCGGCGCCGGCAAGAGCACGCTGTTCAACCTGATCCCGCGCTTCTACGATCCGACTGCCGGGCGCGTTCTGATCGACGGATACGATCTGCGGAACGTCACGCAGCGCAGCCTGCGGGAACAGATCGGTCTGGTGCCGCAGGAAACGATGCTTTTCGGCGGAACGATCCGTGAGAATATTGTGTACGGAAAACTGGACGCCAGCGACGAGGAGATCGTTGCCGCAGCAAAAGCCGCCAACGCGCACGACTTCATCATGACAATGCCGCGCGGCTACAACACGCTGGTCGGTGAGCGCGGCATCAAACTGAGCGGCGGGCAACGCCAGCGCATTGCGATTGCACGCGTGATGCTGAAGAACCCGCGCATTCTGCTCCTCGACGAAGCCACCAGTTCGCTCGACAGCGAATCGGAGGCGCTGGTGCAGGAAGCGTTCGAGCGCCTGATGCGCGGGCGCACATCGGTCATTATCGCACACCGGCTCAGCACCGTGTCGATTGCCCACCGGATCATCGTGCTCAACCATGGGCGCATCGTCGAACAGGGAACCCACGAGGAACTGCTGGCGAACCAGGGGCTGTATGCGCGCCTCTACGCCCTGCAGTTCCGCGAGGGGGTGATGGTGGGGTGATTCGGGTTGAAGGTTGCAGGTGGGAAGGTTGAAGGTTGAACGTTCCATGCTGAACGTTGAATGTTGAATGTTGGACGTGGTCAGTCGAAGAACGCTCCCGACCCGTGAGGTCTCTACCGCCGATCCTGCACTGTGGTGGAGCGTCGTTGGCGAAATCGCTCCACCCCGGAATCCATGATCCTGACCTCAAGGTTCCAGGGGACAACGTTCGTGTTCTTCGTGGATACATATTTTGAACTTCGTGCTATTTCGTGTCCTTTGTGGACAGAGAAGGAGGTTACCATGCAAACCGGCGGACCTGTCAGCCAGTTTGTACGGCATCATTTCCGCCACTTCAATGCCGCAGCGCTCGTCGATGCCGCAGAGGCGTACCGTGCGCATCTCGATAAAGGCGGGAAGATGATGATCACGCTTGCCGGCGCGATGAGCACGGCAGAGCTCGGGCTTTCGCTGGCGAAGATGATCCAGCAGGACAAAGTGCACGCGATTTCGTGCACCGGCGCCAATCTGGAAGAAGATATCTTCAACCTGATCGCCCACGATTTCTATGAGCGTTTGCCGAACTACCGCGATCTTACGCCCGCACAGGAGCAGGCGCTGCTGGAACGCCACATGAATCGCGTCACCGACACCTGCATTCCAGAAGAGGAAGCCATCCGCCGGCTCGAGAAGGCGCTGATCGAAGAATGGATGCGCGCCGATCAAACCGGTGAGGCTTGCTTTCCGCATCAGTTTCTCTATCGCATTCTGCGCTCAGGCGCGCTGGAACAGTACTACCAGATCGATCCGCGCGACTCGTGGATGTATGCCGCAATGGAGCGCGATCTGCCGATCTATGTTCCCGGATGGGAGGACTCGACGACCGGCAATATCTATGCGGCGCACTGTATTGCCGGCGAGATTACGAATGTTCATACGGTGCGCAGCGGAATCGAATATATGATCGACCTGGCGGACTGGTATACCAGGACTTCCGCCCATCACTCGATCGGGTTCTTCCAGATCGGCGGCGGGATTGCAGGCGATTTTCCGATCTGCGTCGTGCCGATGCTGCACCAGGACCTCCACCGCACGAATGTGCCGGTCTGGGGATACTTCTGCCAGATCAGCGACTCAACGACCAGTTATGGATCGTATTCAGGCGCGGTGCCGAACGAAAAGATCACCTGGGGTAAACTCGCAGTGGAGACGCCGAAATTCGTCATTGAGTCGGACGCCGCCATCGTTGCGCCGCTGATATTCGCCCTGGTGCTGGGCTGGTGAACCTGTCCCGCAGCCTGCCTTCAGGTGAAAGAGTAAAGCCTTCCTCTTTACAGAATAGAACACTTGTGCTATACTACTCACACGGATTCCAAACAAGGAGGAATGGCATGTTTCAGCGTCTCGACGAGTTGCATACCGGCAGCCTGTATATCCTGACCGGTCAGGCGGGAGCGGGCAAGTCGCATCTTGCCGCCGCCGCTCGCCGCGCCGGAATGTTATGGGTGCTCGACACCGAAGGCGCGGCGCAAAACCTTGCGGGCAAACCCGGTATTCACCGGCGCATTCAGGTACTGCAATCGCTGTCGCTGCGTGCGCTCACGGCTGCAATGGAGGAGATTCGCGCGCAGGGCAAACCTGGCGATACCGTGATCCTCGACTCGATCTCCAAAGTCTTTCAGGCGATGCGCGCCTATGCGCAACGGCGCGCCGGCGCCGAGACCGATCGGAAGACGGGGATCGCGTATGATGAGCACGCTTCGGTCAATCGCAACATGCAGGCGGTTTACACCGGGCTGACCGAGCTGAAGCATGCCGGGTTCCACGTCATCATCATCGGGCATCTGGCGCGTAAATACCGCGCGCTCGACGATGGCGGGCTGCACGATGAAGGGTTGCGTGTGCTGGCAGACGATCAGATTGCCTATGAGGCGGACGCTATTCTGCTTGTCGAGCGCGACGGTGATGAGCGGTTCGTCACGCCGATCATCAAGCCGCCTCGTCCAGCGCATCTGAAATTGGGCAAACGCTATCCAGCAGTGCTGGCAGCGCTCTACCCCGAACAGACGCCTGAAAGTGATGCGAAGCCGCGGCGTAAAACAGCAGCCGGCGCAGCCGCACCAGAGGAAACGCCGGAAGCAACCTCACCCGCTGCGCCCGAACCTGCCGCTGCGCCCGCGCATGCCACGCCGCCACGCGACGCTGCCGAGGCGGAACAACGGTTCTACGCCCGCTATGCTGGCGTCATCGGCGGTACGGCGTGGTCCGATGTGCAGCGCTATTTGCAGAGCCGCGCCCCGCGCCCAACGACGGTCGAAGGCTGGATCGCCGTCGCCGAAGCAGTGCGCGACCGCGCCCGCGCCGAAGGGGTATCGGTTATGTCGGCGTAACACAGAAATGGCGGCTGTACCAATTGACCAGCATCCGGGTTGGGCGTAGCCGGGCGTATCAGAGCAACGTCGAAGGCTTACGTTTCGGCTGCAAAAATGCTTCTGCACCGCACGCACGCGCATATTCCAGTGCATACGCCGACAGATCGTTCTCCTCGCCATTGAGATACGCGCGTACTGCGGGCAGCAGTGCGCTCACAGCGTCTGCCAGATGCGGCTTGATCTTCACTCCCGGTCGTTGCGCCGTCAGAATGGCGCCGTAGAGCACTGCACGATCCGCCTCGCGCGCCAGATCGTCCGTCGTTACGCCAACCCGACACGCGGGTCGTGGCTCTTCGTCGGTCATGGTTCGTCTCCTCTTCATCCGAACGCCATACCGGGCATTCTCGTGAACTGAACGTCTGCGCCTTCCCTGCGTCTGGAGCAATAACCACAGAGACACAGAGGGCACAGAGTTGTTCCACACGTTCGTTGCAGGTTGGTTCCTGGTTTCTGGCTAAGCAGGGCGACCAGCAAGGATTGGTTCTCGGTTCTCGGTTCTCAGTTCTCAGTTCTCGGTTCTCAGTTCTCAGTTCTCAGTTCTCGGTTCTCAGTTCTCGGTTCTCAGTTCTCAGTTCTCAGTTCTCGGTTCTCAGTTCTCAGTTCTCGGTTCTCAGTTCTCAGTTCTCGGTTCTCAGTTCTCGGCTCTCCTCCCCGCTTCATGGTATACTTCACTCAGAACGAATACCATTGTCTGGGAGATAACCGTGCCATACGTACCGGTTCCAACGATTGTTGAGCGCACCCCGCGTGGTGAACGCTCATGGGATCTTTTCTCGCGCCTCCTGCAGGAACGCATCATCCTGCTTGGCACCCCTATCGACGACGAAGTCGCTTCATTGATCGTTGCGCAACTGTTATATCTGCAACATACCGATCCCGACCGCGACATCTGGTTTTATATCAACAGTCCCGGCGGCAGTGTGCGCGACGGGCTTGCCATTTATGATACGATGAAACTGATCTCGCCCGATGTATGCACCGTCTGCCTTGGGCGCGCTGGCAGCATGGCCACCATTCTGCTTGCCGGCGGCGCACGCGGCAAACGCTACGCCCTCCCGAACGCCACAATCCACTTCCATCCGGCCGGCGGCGGCGCCGAAGGGTATGCGCCCGATATGGAGCGTATCGTCAAAGAACTGTTGCGCATTCAGGAACTCGGCAACAGCCTGCTTGCCAGAGATACCGGAAGGACAGTCGAAGAAATCGCCCGTGATTTCAGCCGCGACCGCTTTATGACTGCGCAAGAGGCGCGCGAATACGGCTTTATCGACGCCATCCTTGAATCGAAGAAACTTCCGGCGTCAACGCCAGCATAGGGCATTCAGGCGTTCAAACGCCCCGCCATCCACGCCGCCATGCGCCGGAGCGCTTCCGGATGCAAAATAAGCGTCAGGTGACCCGCATCCGGCACGAGCAGCATGGTGGCGCCGGATGGCGCAGCACGCCATACCTCCTCCGCCTGCACCCGCTTGACGATCGCATCGCGTTCGCCGTACACCAGGAGCAGCGGCGTCTCGATACGCGACAGGCTGCCACACAGATCACATGCAGCGATCAGGTCCCAGGTGCTGATCGCTGCGCGAATGCTTGGCGTGCGCTGTGCGCGCACCAGACGATAGACGGCGCTCCCCAGGTGCATGATCGACGCCTCGCGGAGGAGATCGATCACGTATGGCTGAAAAAGCGTGCGCGCCTCGTTCCACCGGTCATGGTTATCGAAGCGCAACACTGGCGGGGCTTCCATAATCGCTAGCGCATCGACCTCCAAACCGTCCGCTACCGCACGCGCTGCCAGGCATCCGCCCAGGCTGATGCCCAGTATCCCAACCCGCGCATGGCGGGCACGCAACCAGCGTACCGCCTCGGTGGCACACTCGAGCATCTGTGGATAGCGTTGCACCCGCGGGTTCTCGCCGTGGCCGTCGAGATCGACCAGCAGCACAGCCATCTTTTGTCGCAACAAGGCATTGGTCAGGCGCCACGAGAAATAGGTTTTGTCGCACCCCGAGCCATGCAACACCGCCACCGCCGCCTGAGCGCCATTGCGCGGCACGACATACAACCCCGGCATGAACGCTTCCGGCATTGGAATATCAATGCGCGCAACCGTGCAGTCATCGTACAACCCCGGTTTGAGCGTCGCGCGTGCGTCCAGCGCACGCCGCCGCATACCGGCTGCCGCTGCCTGAATCACCAGCGCGGGGAGCGCCGCCAGCGCCAGCGCCGGCGCCCGTTGCCGCCACGTAGCGTTGCGCGGATGCAACGCCAGCGCCGCAATTGCCAGCAACGGGCGCAGCGCCGGATGCCCCCAGCTCAATCCACGCCACCCGCGCATATCGGAAAGGAACTCATACACGATCGCCGCTAACAGCAGCGCACGAAGAAAGAGCGGCATACATGCTCCTCGATCATACTCAAACTTCATAGTATCATACCCGGCACAATGCTACTGCACTGTCAAGGAGGAAATGATGAGCCTGCTACAAGGCAAAAAAGGTCTGGTCATGGGCGTCGCCAATGATCATTCGATTGCCTGGGGAATTGCGAAGGCGCTTCACGCACAGGGCGCCGATCTCGGCTTCACCTACGTCGGCGAGGCGCTCGAACGGCGGGTGCGTCCGCTCGCTGAGAGCCTCGGCGCGCGCCTGATCGAACCGTGCGATGTGCAGCGCGACGAGGACATCGACGCGCTGATGGCGCGTGTGCGCGATGTCTACGGCTCGCTCGACATCATCATTCACGCGATTGCGTTCGCCAACCGCGATGAACTGAACGGACCCTACCTGAAAACCACGCGCGAAGGGTTTCGCCTGGCGCTCGACGTGAGCGCCTATTCACTGACGGCGGTCGTCAAAGCCGCGCAGCACCTGCTCGCTCCTGGCGCATCGATTGTCACGCTCACGTACCATGGATCGCAGCAGGTTGCCCAAAACTACAACGTCATGGGGGTCGCCAAGGCGGCGCTGGAGGCGAGTGTGCGCTACCTGGCGAATGACCTGGGTCCGCGCGGCATTCGGGTGAATGCGATCAGCGCCGGTCCGATCCGAACCCTGGCAGCCAGCGGCATCGCCGGCTTTCGCACGCTGCACAAACAGTTCGCCGAAGTCGCACCGCTGCGCCGCAATGTCACAATCGAAGACGTCGGGAATGCCGCCGTCTGGCTGTGTAGCGACTGGTCATCGGCGGTGACCGGCGAAATCATCTATGTGGATGCGGGATTCCGCAACATTTCGATCAGTTTGCCGGAGTGACCGCTTTCTCGGCTTGATCGACCTGCGTTACAGTCGCGTGATCGATGGGCGCCGGCGCCTAGTCGTGCTGGACCGCGCTCGACGGCGCCGGCGCCTGTCCATGACGCACAGGCGCAAGATCGAGCGGCAGATCGGGCGTATCGATCAGTTTATAGTACAGGTAACGCAGCAGCAGGCGCGCGACCGCGGCAACCGGGATCGAAACGAACAACCCGAACGGTCCGCCAAGCGCGCCGCCTGCCAGAATGGCAAAGATGACCAGCATGGGGTGCAGGTGAACCGCAAGACCGACCACATGTGGAATGATGAAATTGTCTTCGAACATGCGGAGCACAAAGTAGGTCAACCCGATCGAACCTGCGATCAGCCACGCAGGCCACCCCCACGGCGCTGGCGCTTGAAAAAGCGCCACGGTGATCGCAATTCCGGCTGCCGACCATGGACCAAGGAGCGGAATCGTTTCCAGAATGCCAGTCACTATCCCTAACACCAGCGCATAGCGCACCCCCAGGAGCATCAATGCGATAGTGGTCAGCGTCGCCATAATCGGAATGAGCATCAGCGTTCCGCGCACATACCCTGCCAGGATGCGATCAATCTGAGCGCCGAGCGCGCGAATTTCGGCGCGGTAGGGTGCAGGCGCAAGCTTATACATCCACTCGACAATCCGCGGCGCTTCCAGCAGCAGATAGAACGTGACAATCAGATAGGTGACGAATAACAGCAACGTCTCGAAGGCAACAGCGACCAGATGCGGCACATGCTCCGGCAGGCGTCGCCCGAAATCGGCGAGCGCTTCGCGCAGCGCCTCGTTGATCGGTGCGAAATCGACGCTGATGCCCGCAACAATGATTTGATCGCGCAGCAGCAACTCCTGCTGGATCAGGTTCAGCGCATGCGGTATCTGCGCCTGCAAGCCGACATACTCGCGTTCGATCGCCGGTCCAAGCGTCCGCCAGAGACCATAGACCAGGCCCCCGATCACGACATACAGCAGACCGATCCAGATTGCCCGGCCAACGCGTGTGCGGCGGTGCAGCCAGGTAATGAGCGGATTGAACAGGTACGCCGTAATTGCCGCTCCCACAAACGGGATCAGCACATTACCCAACCCGCGGACTAACCAGAAGAAGAACGCTGCAATCAGCGCGATCGTAATCAGTTTGACCGTTGGCGAAAAGCGGATCGGGCGAGCTTCTGCGCTCATGTAGACCTCCGGACGTCAAAATGCGGAGATGCTCATCTCGCCTATTGTACCGCATGGAAGCCCGTGATGGAACGTAAAACACGATCGAACGCGCCAGGCGGGCAGGTGTTGAACGTTGCGCGTCGAATGTTGAACGTTTGGAAAGCGGGGATGTTGAACGGGAGGTGCGAAGGTCTGAAGGTTGCACGTTGAAGGGGAAAGTTGAACGTGGCACGTGGGAATACAGCAGCACAGAGAGACGGCAGCGGGTGCGAAGGTCTGAAGGTTGTACGTTGAAGGGGAAGGGCGAGAGGGTTCGCCTCACGCCTCACGCCTCACACCTAACGCCTCACCCCTCACCCCTCACAACTTCTGCGGCGTCCGTCGCAACGGAATATCCGCCTTGAGATGATCGACCGCCTCGCCACGCAGAAGCGTCACCTCAATCGCGCCAGCATCAACCGAAGGCACATACCGTGCAATGACCGCCGAAAGATCGGCCTTCAGCTGCTCCATCATATCAGGCGTCAACTTAACCCGATCATGGACCAGTACCGTCAACAGACGCTCACGCGCAACATCGGAGCTACGCTCACGCTTGCCAAACAATGCATCCAGAAAACTCATCGCATCCCTCGTTTGCGCTTGATAGCCGAACAGGTCCGAAGCGCTTCCATCTTCGGGAACCACAGGACCTATCGCTCACTTCCCCTCGGTCGAATGCCAAATGCGCCAAAAATTCGGTTCAAGAGGCCCGAACTATCATCAAACACGGTGATTGGTATATCCTCGCCTGCCAGCCGACGGGCAATCTCGGCGAACGCCCGCCCCGCGCGCGAGTTGCGGTCCAGCACAGCGACTTCACCACGATTGGTGCTGGTGACGATCAGTTCATCGTCGGGCACCACGCCGATCAGGTCGATCGCCAGGATTTGCAAGACATCATCGATGCTCATCATCTCGCCGCGGCTCACCATGCGCGGTTTGAGGCGATTGATAATCAGGCGCGGATGCCCTTTTTCAAATGCTTCGACCAGACCAATGATCCGATCAGCATCACGCACAGCGGCGACTTCCGGCGTCGTAACGATCAGCACTTCATCAGCGCCGGCGATGGCGTTGCGGAACCCGGCTTCAATCCCGGCTGGACTGTCGATCAACACATAGTCGAATTCTGCGCGCAACTGATTGGTCAGCGCAATCATGTCATCCGCCGTCACAGCGTCCTTATCGCGCGTTTGCGCCGCCGGAAGCAGACAGAGATCGGGAAAATGCTTGTCCTTGATCAACGCCTGGCGCAGACGGCAGCGTCCCTCGACCACATCGACCAGGTCATAGACGATCCGATTCTCCAGACCCAGAACGACGTCCAGGTTGCGCAGGCCAATGTCGGCGTCGACCACCGCCACTTTCAGCCCCTGTAGTGCCAGCGCAGTGCCCAGGTTAGCGGTCGACGTCGTCTTCCCGACGCCGCCTTTGCCGGAAGTAATCGTAATGACCCGCGACATGTGTTCTCTCCCTGAAGGAAGAATCACCCGACCCGCTGTATCACAGGTCGCTGCGATTCGACCTTCGGTATCGTTCCCATGATTCCACAGCGATCTGATCGCCATCGACGTATGCCACTTCCGGATGCCCTGCTGCGCCACCATCGGGCGCTCGCGCGATCAGATCGGCAATCCGCAACTGCATCGGACGCAACTCAATGGCACAGATGATCACGGTGCGATCGCCAAGGGCGCCGGCATGCACCGTTCCACGCAACCGCCCCCACACCACGACGCTGCCGCCAGCCACGACCTCTGCGCCAGCATTCACATCGCCAACAACGGTTATATGCCCGTGGTGGCGAACGATCTGCCCGGATCGCACCGTGCGCCAGACAAACAGCGCGCCGTCGGGCGATTCGGGAGCAGTGACGCTTCGCGTGACCGGACGCGCAACCACACCGGCAGCACGCGCTGCCGATCGGCTTTCGCGCGAGGTTGACGCCAGCGCCAACGCCTCAAGATGATGCTCACGCATCAGCATCATCAATTCCGCAAGCTGTTCTTCTGTGAGCGACCGGTTGCCAATATCAATGATGACCCGGGCGCCATTGAAGAAGTGCGCCCCCTGGTCGAGCTGATTGCGCAATGCTCCCAGCACATCAGGCCATCCGGCTGCCTCGTTGAGATGCAACCGGAGACCATCTTTTCCGCCCTTGATCGCAACCAGCATTGTCATGCGCAGCACAAACGCAAAAAGAGGCGCCCCGAAACAGATGTTGCAGTCTATTTTCCACTATCATACCATTACTGTCAAGCGTTTTTTACGACTACTATGCCACATGGTTCGCTACAATGAGGAGTCGCGCGCTGAAACCCATGCGGAAAGCGCCGCCAGCAGGCGCTCGATCCCCACACGCAACTGCGACGGCTCGACCAGGCACGAGATGACGATGTGCGCTCCCTGCTCATAGCCATAGAAGTAGCCCGGATGCACCAGCACGCCATGGTTGAGCAGATAGAGGGTCAACGCATCTTCGTCGTTCCATCCGACAATCTCGGGAAACAGATAATACCCGCCATCGGGCGGATGCACACGCACCATATCACAGGCGGACAACAGGGTGATCGCCATGTCCAGCGATTGGCGAACGCGATCATGCATGGCAGCAGTAAATGCGCGACCGCGCTCGAAGATAGCCGGCAGCATAGTTTGCGTCAGGGTATTGGCGCTGAGAAAGGTATCGTTCAAGACTTCGAGACGTTCGCCAAACTGGTCGTGTGCCGCATCGTTCAGCGCAATCCAGCCAAGTTTCAGATCAGGCAGGGCAAACATCTTCGAGATACCGTTCAGATGGAAGACCGGCAGTTCCGGGTAGAGCGCGCCAACCGGAGGAACTGTCGCTGCACGATACGGAAACGCTGCGAATACCTCATCACAGATAATGGGCACATCGAGGGCGCGCAGCGCCGGCGTCCGCGATGCCAGCACGGCGCCGGTCGGGTTATGCGGCGACACGACCAGAACGGCGCGGGTGCGTTCATCCGCCTGCAACCGGAGGCTCGCCGGATCGATGCGCCAGCTCCGCCGTTCGTCCAGCGCATAGGGGCGCAGTTCGACATGGTGCGCCATCGCCAGATACTCGAAGAGCGGGTAGGTGATCGCCGGCGCCAGTACATTGTCGCCCGGATCGGTCAGCAATGCAAACAGCAAGCTGTATGCCTCGCTCGTACTTGCTGTCACTACAATCTGATCGGCATCCAGCGACAGCGGCGGCGTGCGTTCGGCGTAGTACCGTGCAATCGCCATACGCGCTGAGCGCAGCCCGCGCGGCTCCGGGTCGTACCGTCGGTTCGACCAGTACGCAGCAGATGCCTCACACAGGACATCTGCGGGAAACAAAAGCCCCTGATACGTCGGATTGCTGCTCGTCAGGTCAATGTACCCGCCGGTCGCCCTTCGGGCGCGCTCGATGGCATTGATCGAGAGATCCTCGCCGTACAGAAAACCTGGCATAATTTCGTGCTCCCATTCATTGACGTCGCCTGTCGCCGGTGCTACAATGCGCCCGCATCCGCAACACGCAGCGTATCGTTGCATGATGAGTATGGTAAATGAGCATCCTGACCGGTAAACACATTCTTCTTGGCGTCACCGGCAGCATCGCCGCCTACAAAGTCGCCGAACTCGCCCGTCATCTGACACTCGACGGTGCAGTGGTCGATGTGATCATGACGGCTGCCGCACACCGTTTCGTTGGCGCAGCGACCTTTCAGGCGCTGACCGGGCGCCCCGTGCTCGATGATATGTGGGCGCTTCCCGAAGATGGCGTTGTCGGGCATGTGTCGCTCGGGCAGCACGCCGATCTGCTGGTCATCGCCCCCGCTACCGCTCATACCATCGCACGGCTCGCCGCCGGATTGTGTGACGATCTGCTCACAACTACCGCCCTGGCGACAACCGCGCCGATCCTGATCGCTCCCGCAATGAACCCGCGTATGTACGAACATCCGGCGACACAGGCGAACATCGCGCTGCTGCGGCAACGTGGCGCGATCGTCCTCGAACCGGAGTATGGGCGCATGGCGGAACCGGTGATCGGTCGCGGACGATTGCCGGAGCCATCGGTGATCGAAGCAGAGATCCGCGCCCTCCTTGGGCGAACGTCTGGTCCGCTGCGCGGACGCCGCGTGGTGGTCACCGCCGGCGGCACACACGAACCTATCGACCCGGTCCGGTTCATTGGCAATCGTGCATCAGGCAGAATGGGATACGCCATCGCCGCCGCCGCCCGCGATCGCGGCGCAGCGGTGACGCTGATCAGCGGCCCGGCGACAGTGCAACCGCCAGCCGCGGTCACCCTGGTGCGCGTCGAAACGGCGCTTGAGATGCAACGCGAAGTCGAATCTGCTCTTGCCGATGCCGATCTATTGATCATGAACGCTGCTGTCGCCGATTTTCGACCAGCGGTCGTTGCCGGACAAAAAATCAAGAAGGGCGACGATGAAGAGGTGACGATCCGCCTGGTGCGCAATCCTGATATTCTTGCCAGTATCGCGCATCGTCGCAATCTGGTCAAGATCGGATTTGCTGCGGAAACCCACAATCTGCTGGAGTATGCGCGCGATAAACGCGAGCGCAAAGGGCTGGATATGATCGTGGCGAATGAGGCGGTCGCCAGCATTGGGGCTGAAGAGATCCAACTCGTGCTGATCGATGCGCAGGGAATCGAACGACTGCCGCTGCTGCCCAAAACCGCAGCGGCGGAGGTCCTTCTCGACGCGATTGTTGAGCGGTTCGCTGCACGACTGTGCGCTCCCGGATTGGAATCCGGCGCTGCACACGATTGACGAGGCCTATGACGCAACCTGACGCTCCCCAGAAGCCAGACGATGTCAATGGCTCGCCTGCGGAAGCGACCGACGACGAGCCAACCGGTGGCGCGCCGGCAGCCACACGCAGCCTGGTGCAGGCGACCCGCACGCTCACCACATCCGACCGGCGGATGAGCGCACATATCGCCGATGCTGCGCTACGGCAGCGGATTATGGTGCTGATCGGCGCGCTTGGCGATCCGGCTCACCCGCTGTACCCGCGCGCCGTCGATGACCTGGCGGCTCTTGGTGAACCGGCGGTTCCGGCGTTGATCGAGGCGCTACGCACCCATGAACCCTGGCTGCTTGCGTACCGCGCAACCGAGGCGTTGGGTCAGATCGGCGATGGTCGCGCTGCCGGTTCTCTGATAGAAGCGCTCCGCCATCCGAACAGTAATGTGCGCTGGGGAGCAATTCGCGCTCTGGCGACGGTTGGTGATGCGCGCGCGCTGCTGGAACTGCGCCGCGTTGCGCGAACCGATCGCAGTAAAACCAGTTGGGGCGAGTCGGTCGGTGATACGGCGCGCGCGGTGCTGGATCAAATGCAGAGCCGCACCCTGCTGGCGCGTGTCGCCGAACTGATCAAAACCGCCATTGCCTGTGTGCTGATGCTTGTTTCGCTGATCTTCGCGTGGAGCGTCCTGACCGAACTGCGCGACGAACTGAACCAGGTGGGGCAGGTTGAACCGGCGCCGGTAATCATCGCGCCGCCTATGCCTACAACCGCGCCACAGGCGGTCATCACGCCGCCAACGCCGGCGCTGCCGCCAACGGCCCCGCCGACGTCTCCCCCTGCAACGCCTGCCCCTGCTGTTTCGCCGGAATTGATCGGTGTCGTGATCGCATCGGGAAATGTGCGCGCCACACCGGCACGCTTGCCCGATAACGTCATCGGCAGCGTGACAGCGGGAGATACGTTGATTTTCCTGGCAATGACCCCCGACGGCGCCTGGTACCGCGTGCGCCTCGGTTCTTCGACTGCAGCCTCTTCACAGATCCGCAGCGTGGACGGAAGCGGGTGGATCAGCACATCACTTGTCACTGCCCCCGAGGGTGTACCGGTCGAAACGCCGCCACCATTGCCGACGCCAACACCGTGATGGAGACCGCCAAGAACCATGTCTGACACTGTCCGTGGAACCGCTTTTGCCAAAACCCTGCGCGCAATCTTCCTTGGCGTCGCGCTGCTGGCGTTGAGCGCGGCGTGTGCCGGTTATCTTCTGCTGAGCGAAATCCGACGCCCGGCAGGGACCGATGCCGCGCCCGTCGAGTTTATCGTTGAACCCGGTGATAGCGCCAGCGTTATTGCGACCCGCCTTGGCGCCGCCAATCTTATTCGTCAGCCGCTGCTCTTTACAATCCTGGTTCGTCTGCAGGGCCTCGACGGCGAATTGCAGGCAGGGCGCTACCTGTTGCGCGCCAATATGACCATGAGCGAGATCATTGCAGCCCTGCAGAACAGCCGGGTCGAAGAGGTGCAAGTGACAATCATCGAAGGATCGCGGCTCGAAGAAATCGCCGAACAACTCGCCGCTGCCGGGTTGGTCAATGTGACCGAGCAGGCATTTTTGCGTGCGACGCGCAACGGCGCTGCATTTCAGTCGCAGCATTTCTATCTCAACAGCCTGCCGCCCGGCGCTAGTCTGGAAGGATATCTGTTCCCCGATACCTACCGCTTCGCTGTGACAGCCACCGTTACCGAGGTGGTCGAAATTATGCTCGACCGCTTCGATCAGCAGTATGCAACATTCGAACGCGACGTCACTGTGCCGCGTGTGAGTGTGCACGAAATCGTCACGATGGCGTCGATCGTGCAACGCGAGGCAGCCCGTGAAGACGAAATGCCCAAGATCGCCGCCGTCTTCTGGAACCGCCTCAAACCGGAACACCTCGCTGAGACCGGCGGCGGCAAATTAGGCGCCGATCCGACGGTGCAGTATATTCTGGGGCAACGCGGCAACTGGTGGCCCCGCCTCGATTCGTTGAGCATCGATGAGATCAATGGCATTGCCAGCCCGTACAACACGCGCGTCAATCCGGGTCTGCCCCCCGGTCCGATCGCCAGTCCGGGACTGGCGGCGCTGCGTGCCGCTGCGCGTCCCGATGAGTCGGCGCCCTACCTGTACTTCGTCGCGTCGTGCACGAACCCCGGTGCGCACAATTTTGCTGTCACCTTCGAGGAATTTCAGCGTTTCGAGCGGGAGTATCTGACATGTCCATCGCGTTAGCCGGCGTCATTGGCGATCCGGTGAGTCACAGCCTGTCGCCCTTTCTTCACAACGCGGCGTTTGAGCATCTTGGCATTGCAGCGCGCTATGAGCGCTGGCAAACGCGCAGTGCGGAATTGCCGGCGCGGATTGACTCGTTGCGCGCACCGCACATACTGGGCGCAAACGTGACATTACCGCACAAGATCACCGTCGTGTCGCTCCTTGATCGGCTCGATCCCCAGGCAGCGCAGATTGGCGCAGTCAATACCATTGTGCGTCTTCCCGATGGGCGCCTCGAAGGAACCAACACCGATGCGCCTGCCACAATTGCGACACTACGGGAAGATGCCGGTTTCGATCCGGCAGGAAAACGGGTGGTGATTCTGGGAGCGAGCGGCGCTGCTCGCGCTGCGGCATTCGCGCTGATTGCCGCGCAGGTTGCTGCGCTGACGATCATCAATCGAACCCTGGAGCGCGCCGAGGAATTGCTGGCGGATGTCCTCGCCAGCAGCGATGATGATCCGTATCTGCGCGCACTGGCGCCCGACGACCCGGACGTTCCCGAAGCGATCCGTGCCACAGATGTCATCATCAACGCCACATCGGTCGGCTGGCGCGCCGATGAAACGCCGCTGCCGGGGCATCTCATCCCGGCGACAGCGCTGGTGTTCGACATGGTCTACCGGCCGACGCGCCTGCTGCGTGAGGCGGCGCAGGCAGGCGCCGCAACGCTCGATGGACGCGGCATGCTGGTGCGGCAGGCGGCGTTGTCATTCGAGCGCTGGACCGGCGCGCCGGCGCCGCTTGAGGTGATGTTCGCTGCATTCGACCAGGCTCGTGCGCTGGCTGCATAGGGTTATCGCGTGGATGTCGTTCTGGTTGCGCTGGCCGGGCTTCTGCTCGGCGCTCTGCTGAATCTGGTCATCATTCGTCTGCCGCGCGAGCAGGGATTTGGCGGTTGGCCCCGTTGTACGCGCTGCGGTCGACGTCTGGCGTGGTGGCAGGTCCTGCCGGTCTTGGGATGGCTGGTGCAGGGCGGGCGCGCCCGCTGTTGCGGTCAACGCCTTGATATGCTCCATCCCCTCGTTGATCTGATCACCGCCGGAACCCTCGCGCTACTCTACTTCCAGCATCGCCTGAGCATCAGTATGGTCTATGGCGCGACCGTGGCTGCGGTACTGATTGTGACCGGCGCTATCGACTGGCAGCATCGTCTGATCTACACCCTCCCGACTCTTGGCGCCACATTCGCGGCAGTTCTCGTCGCTTTTGCCATTCCACACCACAGTCTGCTGAACGCACTGGCAGGCATGGTCGTCGCCGGTGTCTTATTTGTCATTTTCTACCTGCTGGCGCGCGTTCTGTTTCCCGCACACCGCGCACCGTTCGGATTGGGAGACGTCTATCTGGGCATGTTCATTGGCGCTGCACTTGGATTGACGAACCTGCCCGGCGCCCTCCTGTACGGCATGCTTCTGGCCGGCGCATTTTCGGCGATACTGGTGGCAGTGCGACGCATCGGCAAACGCGATGCGCCACAGTACATTTCCTATGGCACATTCCTGAGCATTGGCGCGCTTATGTACCTTCTTATCTGGGGACTTGCCGGAGCGCGCCCGCTACTGTAAAGAAATAGTTACTAAGATTCGGGACGATTCTCTGTGAATAAATCGTCATTCTACGAAGTTGCATCGTATGATAAGATAAACTCAGCGTTATCCCGAAGTGAGACCCTGATAGAATATGCGACAACGATTGACGCTGCTGCTTGCCATATGGAGCATCGTCCTGTCTTCGGTGTTCTTCACAAGCGCTTCTCGGGCTGATGAAGCAGAGCCTTTTCCGTTTACAACTGACACATCAGGACGCATCATCGCCCCTCCCGGATACGTCGATCCTCGCCAACCGCTGACGATTATGCTCGAATTAGCGGGCACGGCGGAACGACCGCCAGAAGGCGTCGCCGCACCTCAAAGCGCCACAGTCGATCCCGGAGAGATTCGACGGTTGCTGGAAGCGGCGAACATTCCCGTGCTCTTTCAGACGCACACTGCCTACAGCGGCATCGCCGTAGCGGCGACGCCGGACTGGCTGGCGCTCTTACGCAACCTGCCGGGTGTTGCCGGCATTCATATTATGACCCCGAAAGAACGCTCGACTGCGCGCGCCATTTCATTCGTCGGCGCACCGCAGTTCTGGAGCGCAACAGGTCAGATGACCGGCAGCGGCGTGCGCATTGGCATTATCGACAGCGGCATTGATTATACCCATGCCACATTTGGAGGTCCAGGCACGCCCGAGGCGTTTCGCACCAATGATCCGATGATTGTCGAACCTGGCACATTTCCAACCGAAAAGGTCATTGCAGGCTACGATTTTGTCGGCGATTCATATGATGCATCAGGTCGGTTTGGATCGCCGCTTCCTGCTCCCGATCCCGACCCGCTCGATTGCGCCGGAGATTGCGCCGATGCCGCACGACGCATCAGCGGCGGGCATGGCACCCACGTGGCAGGCATCGCTGCCGGTTATGGCGTCGATCCAGAAGGCAAGACGTACCGGGGACTCTATTCCGGGAGCGTCTCGTTCGAGGAGTTCATCGTCGCGCCCGGCGCAGCCCCAGGCGCATCGCTTGTCGCCCTGAAAATCTTCGGCTGTCGTGGCACGACGACCTTCCTCACCCGCGCTATTGACTACGCCATCGATCCGAACGGCGACGGCAACACTGATGATCGCCTGGTCGATGTGTTGAACATTTCACTGGGATCGCCATTCGGCGGCGAAACCGACCCCGACGTTGTTGCAGTCAACCGGGCTGTGGAAGCCGGCGTTGTGGTTGTGGCAGCAGCCGGCGATACCGGCAACACGTTTTACAGTGTCAACTCGCCTGCATCCGCCGGTCGAGCCATCACAGTCGGCGCGTCAGTCGATGTCGGACGCGATCCGTCACTGCCGCCCGACAGCCTCGATCTGCTGACTTCGCGCGGTCCGCAGCGCGCGCGCATCCTCAAGCCCGATCTGGTCGCGCCCGGGTTGGCGCTGCGCTCGGCGGCTGCCGGCGCCGGTAACGGCGCCCAGTCCCTCAGCGGCACATCAATCGCTGCGCCGCAGGTGGCAGGCGCAGCGGCGCTGCTGCGCCAGATCCATCCTTCCTGGACGCCTGATCGGATCAAGGCGGCGCTGATGAATGCGGCTCGCCCAACCCGTGATGCGTCCGGCAACCTGTATCCGCCATCGCTCGCGGGCGCCGGCAGGCTCGATGTATCGACGTTGTTTGCCTATGACGTGCTGGCGTTTGATGCCAACAATCCTTCGGCCGTCGCTCTATCGTTGGGCGCACCGTGGATCAGCCAGCCGCAGCAGGTCCAGCGGACGTTGCGTATTCTCAACACCGGCAGTCACACGCGCACCCTGCGCATTGCTCCGGTCGTCGCCGCCGATGAACCAGGAGTTCAAATCGAAGCGTCGCCCGGTCCATATGAGTTGTTGCCGGGTCAAACCGTGGATGTGCCGGTCAACATATCCATCGATCCAGCAGCGCTCGATTTCACGCGCGATGCAACGACGCCGCCGCGTCAAACGGGCGATCCGCCTGTCTTTGAACGATACTACATGGCAGAACAGAGCGGCGTCATCGAAATTCGCAGCACGCTCGGCGCGCGGCTGCGCGCAGCGCACGCCGGCGACTTTGATCGGGTTACGGTCGTCATTGATGACCAGGTGCTCGAACCATCGATCAGCCCTGGACGAACCGGCAGATATCGCGCATTCAGTCCGGGGCGTCGGCTGGTGCGCATATTTCAGCCCGGAGCGCCGCTGACGTCTCCGCCGCTGGGCGCTGCCGAGTTTGATGTGACCGACGGGCGCGACTATACGGTTGTGGTCTATGGTTCGTGGCGCAATCCGCAGCTGGCGCTGATCGATAACATCCCTGATCCATCCGTACCGCGTGACAGGGTCATGCTGCACGTGTTCAACGGCGATCCGCTCCGCGACGGTTCAGCGGTTGATGTCTATCTCGACGGCGCGTTGCTAGTCGCCAACCTTCCGGTTGGCTCGGTCAGCGCATTCAGCGTGACGAACCCCGGCAACCACAAAGTGCGCTTCCTCCGCGCCGGCAGTTCGCCATCCACGTCGTCGTCAGCTGCCAGCAGAGAGTTTCTTGCCGGTTCCGGCGAAGTGATCCTGGTGATCGGCGGCAGCAATGCGTCGTGGTCGCTGCGTGGCTTTACCGGTCGCGGACGGTTGATCAATGAACAGACCACCCGCGTTCCGTTCCAGATCATTCCAAAATCCGCTTCAGAGATCTCAGCGATACAACTGGAGGCGGCAATTCCACCTGGTGCAACCACGTTTAGCATCGCGCTGCGCAACAGTGGCGCACGCAATCAACTCTCGTCGCCGCGTGGCTCGCAAACGCCGCTGGTGAGCGCCTACGAACTCGATCCTCAAGGGCGTAGCCCGGAAATCGCGGGATTGGCGCCCAACCTGCGTCCCGCCGATATTCGCTATGTCGGTGTGACCAGCAGCTACCCGGCGCGTGGTTGGGAGGGCAGCAACACCGTCATCTTCTTCGGTCTGGCAGGGTATGCCGCCTGGGCAACGCCGAATGAGGCGCAGTATCGCGTCTACATCAGCACGACCGGTCCTGGCGGATCAGGACCGCCGGACGACATCCCCGAGTTCGTGCTGGTCAATACGAGTCTTGGCGCTGTGCTTCCCGTGAGCGGCGCAGAGGGGTTCACCCGCCCCAACGATGTGTTCCGCGCTATTCTGTATCGAATTCAGCCGGACGGCTCATTGACCGTGCTGCGCCTGACCGACTGGAACTTTATTCCGCCGCCATCGCTGGCGCCGTTTCTCGACAGCGCGCCGTTCGATACGTCGGTGATGGCATTAGCGACCACGGCAGGGTTCCTTGGTCTCATGCCAGACGCGCCGGTGTTCAATTATTATGTCGAAACATATGCGCGCGACGCGGGCGGATTCACCGAGCGGATCGACCGTGCACCCGCCAGCGGCGTGATTGCCTACGATCTCCGCTCACCGGCAGTCGCGCCGCTCAACACCCTGCCCGACACTGGCGTAGTCCGGGCTGGACTGCCAACACCCTTTTTCTTCGGGGTTGATGGCGCGCAGATCACCGGCAGCGTCAATCAGGACGCGCTGACGTTGCACCGCACGCAGGACGTGCTCTTGCTCTATCATCACAACGCTGCCAACGCGCAGACCGAGGTCGTGACGTTGCACAGCAACCGTCTGGTCGGGACCGTGCCGCCTGAAGCGTACTGGGGCTACCTGCCAATCGTCGTGATACCCTGATCTTCCGGGTGATGACATCGGCAAGCAGCAATCGCTGTCGCCGGGCAGGTTTCTGGTGCGTGTTCCGTTTTCCCCTCATCCCCCCACCCCCCTTCTCCTACAAGGGGAGAAGGGGGCGCTTACCGCATTACAGTTTGTGGGCGCTCCATCCAGGAGCGCGGGCATCCCCGCCCGCATCCATCGATCACCCCTGGGAGCGCGGGCGTCCCGCCCGCGTCCGGGTTCGACATCACTCGCTCAGGCATATGAGGACACCCAACCGCCCCCTTCTCCCATACGGGGACAAGGGGGCGGCGGGCAGAAGAGGGACTGCGGGCAACATCGCAGCGCCAGCATCCCTTCAGATGACGATCATCTGTGCCTACGGCGGTAAAACCGTCACACATAGCGCAGGCGTGCTTGAAGTAATCGTACCGATCTCCGAGACAGTCACATCCCAACGAATGTTGCACCGCGCATCGCTGCCGGGCGGAGGCTGACTTACAAACGTGCCGCCTATCTGAAGTTGCATACTTTGCCTTGGCGTCAGAACAACGCTCCCTGTCCACGTGGCTGCGGTCGAAAATGGCCCGATGGTGCAGGAACCTCCCTGCGGACTGCTGCACGAGCCAATACTAAATTGGGGCGGGTCGAGCGCATTACCTGTCTCGAATGTATCTTCTATCTGGGTGACCGTCACATTCGTCGCGCCGATATTGAGCACCTCGATCGTCCAGGTAACCGCCTGACCAACCTGAACCGAGGTGCTGGATGCGCTCTTCGTCACCTGAACGCCAGGAATTGGCGTCGGCGTCGGCGTCGGCGGCGTCGGCGTCGGCGTCGGCGTCGGCGTCGGCGTCGGCGTCTCAGTCGGCGTCGGCGTCGGCGTCGGCGTCGGCGTCGGCGTGAACGTCGGCGTCGGCGGCAGCGTCGGTGGAACCGGCGTCGGTGGAACCGGCGTCGGTGGAACCGGCGTCGGTGGAACCGGCGTCGGTGGCGCTGGCGTATTGGTCGGTTGTGGCGTTGGCGTATCCGTCGGAACCGGCGTTGGCGTCTCAGTAGGAACGACCGGCGAGAACGTCGCAGTTGGCGGCAACGTCGGCGGACGCGGCGTACTGGTTGGCTGTGGAATCGATGTTGCCGTCGGTTGCTGCTCGGCGCGCGGCGTATCGGTTGGTTGGACGACCTGAGTATTGGTTGCCGTCGGTTGGTTCAGCGGCGGTGCGGTCGGCGTATTCGTGACCGGCTCGAAGGTCGCAACGACCGGCGTACTGGTGGGAATAATGCCAACCGGCCGTGGCGTGACGGTTGGCGGCTCACCGATGAGCACATCGCCGGGGGTTGGAGTGGGCGCATCGAGTGCTGGCGGCACCACCGGCACCAGAGCAGTTGGAACGCTTCCGACAATGATCGGTGTTGGCGTCCCCCGTGCTGCGATGCTGGTTGCAGTGGCGCGCTCGGCGGCCTCTGCAGCAGCGGCTTCGGGCGGAATGGCAGGAATGTCGAGCGGCGTCAACCAGGGGCTATAGTCGGCGCGATCTTTCGAGAGCAGGTTCAATGCCGTTGCCAGGTTGCGGGGGACGAGGACGCGCACGACAACTTCGGCGACGCAACAAATCGAAAGCAGCGCCAGCAGCAAAGCCGAAGCGACAATCCAGCGCAGTGGTTCAGGCTGTCGCCTGCGTCGCGCGGGGGTTGGAGATGGAGTCTGTGTACTCATGGGCGATAGGGAGTGCGATGCTGAATGTACTGCCACGCCCAACGTCGCTGTGCGCCCAGACTCTTCCGCCGTGGCGCTCAACCAGCTGTCGCGTGATCACCAGACCAAGACCGCTGCCGCGCTCGGGTGAATTATTGCCTTCGACCCGGAAGAAACGCGTAAATAGGCGTTGCATATGATCGGCGGGAATACCGGGACCGGTGTCTGTCACATCAATCTGCACCATATCATCATCGCACCGATGCGCTGTAATCACCACTTCGCCCTGCTGAGTATACCGGCGCGCATTATCGATCACCTGCCCAAGCATAATCAACAGCTGTTCACGGTCTGCGCGCACCAACGGCAGATCCTCGGGCGTATTCACCGTCAATGTCAACCCTTTGCGTTCGAATGCTTTGCGCATCGGCGCGACCACTTCATCAATGATGCGTCGCACATCCTGAGCGGCGAGATCGGTCTGAAGCGTATCAGCTTCAATACTGGCAACCAGGATGACATTCTTGACAATATTATTCATCAACTCAACACGACTACGAACCGCTTCGAGCAGATCACGCTGATCGCTGCTCAATTCACCGACCAGGCCGCGCAGCAACAGATCGATATAGCCATAGATCACCGTCAGCGGCGAACGCAGTTCATGCGAAATAGTAGCGATAAAGTCGGTTTTCGCCTGGTCTACAGCCGCTTCAGCCGAAATATCGTGCAACACTACCACTTCACCAATTTGCGCACCTTCGCCGGTGACAACCGGAGCGCTGCTCAGGCGCAACACGCGATCACCGAGACGGAAATGCTCACGATAATGCCCCACGCCATTGTCGCTGAACACCTCGTGGCGCACATCAACCTGCTTCAGCGGGATTTCACCGAACGAATGCCGCACAAGTTGCCAGTCGTGCAGACCCAGCATCTGCTCCGCTGCACGATTGGCGATCACAATATACCGTTGACGATCGAGAACAACGACCCCATCAGCAATCGACTCAAGGATCGCGCGTCGTCGCAACGCCTCGCTCTGAACCCGATCAAAGAGCACGGCATTATAGAGCACGCTGGTCGTCATATTCGCAATTGCGATCAGCGAAGGCAAAATGCTACCCTCGAATGCGTCGGGTTCGCGATGCGCCAGAATCAACAGGCCTGCCGGTTCCCCCTGCACCACCAGCGGCGATACCAGCAGGCTCTGATACCCGGCGACCTGTTCAAGACCGAACGATATCAGACGCAGCTCTTCAGCAGGAGAGAACAGCATGACGCGCTGTGCTTCGGCGATCTCGCGCACCAGCGGGTCGCTCAGCGGCACTCGCACGTGTCGCAGGCTGCGAACGATGTTCGGCAGGTCTTCATCGATATGATATCTCAGCGCATCGTCCTCAGCGATCAATGCCAGCACGTCGGCGGCAGGAAGCAACGAACGCACCGCGCGTTCCGCCACTTTCAGCACCGGCGTCACCTCAATCGCCTGATTGAGATCGCGACTTGTGCGGTACAACCGCGCCAGGTGCTCGGTCATCTGGTTAAACGCCAGCGCCAGACGACCGAACTCATCGGGCGACATCACCGTCGAGCGCGCTTCGAGGTCGCCGCCGATCACTGCCTCAGCCGTCGCCACCAGATCCGACAACGGACGTGTGATGCGTCGGGCAATCTGGTACCCCAGAATCACCGATCCGGCTGCCAGCACCATGGCAATGGCAATGACCGCATTCCGGCTGAGGGATAGCTGCTGCACCTGGAAATCGCGGGACAGACCAACCGAGAAGTACCCCACCTGGGCGCCAGCAATGACCAGCGGGCTGTATGCCAGCTGATACCCACGCTGGCGCAACTCAACCGTGAAAATCGACTGTGCCTTGCCGCTGAGCAGCGATTCCACCACCTGCGGCGGCATATCGAGCGCGCTCAACTCAGCGCGCGGCAACAGGGTTGTGCTGATGGCTCGACCAGACAGATCATAGAATGTCGTCACCGCCGCCTGACTGCTGCGTTCGAGCGACTGGAGCAGCCGATCACACTTGACTGCAATTAAGATGCCGCCGACCACCTGATCGCCTTTGCGCACCGGCGCCACGGTATAAAAATAGGGTTGCACGTCGGGTGCAAAATAGATCAGGTTAGAGAACTTATCGTTGCCGTCGATGGTTTGGCCCGAAAGAATGAGCTGGACAAAATCCAGTCGGGAAAGGTCGGTCGTCATAATGCGCTGCGGAGGATCGGCTGGATTCTCAGAGACCCGCAGCCAGTCAACCAGCGTTTTGCCGTCGCGGTCAAACGCGACCATTCGATCAAAATCCAGATTGACGCTGCCAACGCCAAACCGATAGTACGGATCGAGCGCACGCATCACCTGTGTGTCGTCGCCGCCGGCGAACGCATCCGCCACTGCGGGAATATCGTTGTTCGCGGGCGCAAACACTATTTGGCGCAGAAACTCCAGATGGTTGCGTTCACGCCGCACGAGCGCATCCGTCGAGTTGCGCGCCACCTGCGCGAGCTGGTTCTGGAGTCGTTCTTCCCACGATGCCGCCACCAGCCCAACCGCAATCGCTGCGCCTGCCATCATTACGACCAGGGTCAGCGCCAGGTAGGGAAAGATGATTTTGTATCGGATCTGTGAGCGGAAAGCCGATACAAGTCCGCGCATACCCGATTTGCCTTCTAAAATCAACTTACACAACATCCAACTTGACAGGTTTATTATAGCCGTCTCGCAACCGTGTATCAAGCATGACTTCACTGCAAAAAGCTAACCACGAAGGTCACAAAGGGACACAAAGGAAATGCTCTTCATTTTTATTCACCTTCGTGCGCTTCGTGTCTTTTGTAGTTAAGCCTTTGTGTAGTGGACTCAAGCATAAAAAGAGCAATCAGGCTAAAAAGACCGTCAAGTATTCAGTGAATACATTGTCATTTGAGAAACAGTCACACGCGAGGATCGCCATTGCGACGCACCGGCAACGTAAAGGCGAAGACGCTGCCGGCGCCCTCGGCGCTCTCCACCCAGATCCGCCCGCCATGCGCTTCGACTGCCAGGCGGCAGAAGGTCAACCCCAGGCCGGTTCCTCGCACCTTCCGACCGCGCACCTGACCGAACTTTTCGAAGATGCGCTGAAAATAGGCAGGAGGTATTCCCGGACCGCGGTCCTGCACCCACACAACCAGGCACTCCCCTTCCTTGAACGGAATGTGCACCGGGACGTTCTCCGGCGACGTGGATGCATCGCCAGCCAGAAACGCCCCAATGGTCACCACACCGGGTGATGGAGAAAACTTGATCGCGTTGTCGAGCAGATTCTGGAGTACACGCACAATCTTCTCGCCATCGATCTCAACCGGCGGAAGGTAGGGCGCCAGCCGCTGCTCGATAATGATGTGACGACTGTCCGCAAGGCTCTGCAGGCGCTCAATCGCCTGATCGATCACGCTGAAAACGGGCAGCGGCTTGAGGTCCAGCGCCATCTGACCCTGTTCCAGTTTTGAGATGTCGAGCAGGGTGTTGATCAACTGGAGCATAGTCTGACTGCCCTGATAGGCGATCTTCAGCAATTCCTGCTGTTGTTCATTGACCGGACCGACAATGCCGCGCTGGAGCATCATGACGCCATTCATAATCGACGTCAGCGGTGCGCGCAGGTCGTGCACCAGCATGCTGGTATAATCTTCGCGCAACTGCTCCAATTCGCGTTCCTGGGTAATATCACGCAGAATGAGCAATTCGCCGCGCGGTTCATTGTGTGCGTCATAGACAGGGAGCCGCAGCAACCGCACATAGCGATGCGTCCCGTCGGTTAGCGCCAGATCGCTGATCTGAGCCGGTGCGACGGCATCCTGCCCCCAGGCAGGCGCCGAGAGTTCGTGCGCGCGCGTATGCAACTCCGCTACCACATCATCGATCCGTCGTCCAATCAACGTCTCTTCCGCACACTCGCATATCCGCGCTGCCAGAGGGTTGACAAGCTGGATTTCGCCGCGCATATCCGCCATCAGGATGCCATCGGCGGTAGAGCGCAAAATGGACGCCATGCGATCGCGTCCGGCTGTGACTTGCTGGAAGAGGCGTGCATTTTCAATGGCAACAGCAATGAATGTTGCCATACGCATCAATCGAAGCGCCTCTTCCTCATTGAAATCGCCGCCGATTTTGTTGAGCAGCTCGATTGCGCCGATAACGCGCCCCTTGGCAATCATCGGCACACAGAGAATTGAGCGAGTCTGAAAACCGGTCGCCTCACTGATTTTGCGATAAAAGCGCGGATCATGCGCGACATCATGCACAATTTCCCAATGACCGGTGCGCACGACGTGCCCGACAACGCCCTGACCGGCTGGTACGCGAATGCCCGCCAGTTTTTCTTCGCCCCCTTCGATAGTCATGACAAACTCAAGATCGCCGGTCGATTCATCGAGGAGCAGCAACGAGCCGGCTTCGACATGGAAGTAATCACTGAGTTGCTGGACGACCAGCCGATACACCTCACGCGTATCCAGCGTCGATGTGACTGCAGCGGCAATGTCGTTGAGCGTTTTGAGTTCCTGCGTGCGTCGTTCGGCAGCCTCACGGCTGCGAAACGAAGCGATCGCCAGCGCCATCTGACTGCTCAACGCTCTGATCGAGGCAACATCGTCCTCGCCAAACACGCGCGCGGTTTGCGTGCTGCAGACTGCCAGAATGCCAAGCGCTTTAGCACGAGAGATCAGCGGTGCAATGACCATCGCCTGAATGCCGCGCTCCCGAAGCGCAGGCTCAATCTGACCATCGTATGCATTGTGAACGTGAATAACCACCGGATGCCGCAGCTGCATCACATCCAGAGCGCCGGTCAGACTCTTGAGCGTCAGAGGGGATGCGTCACCAGGTGATGGATGTTCACAGACCAACATCTCTCGCCCCTGGGCATCGACCAGGAGGGCGATGGCGCGTTCTGACTGAAAGACATGACTCAATTCGATCAGCGACAGCTGCAGCAACTGTTCCAGGGTTGTCGCCGCCTCTACCGTCTGCGCAATGCGCATTAAGCCCTCCAGCCGCGGATCAAAGCCGGCTGGCTGCTCGATAACTTCGGAGGGTTGATCGGTTGGAGTCTGCCGATTCATGCGCAGGCCGCCTCTGGTTATTGCGATCAGATGATAGCACGACAACGAGACGTGTCATTCCAGACGCAACGAGGAGCCTGAAGCGTGTGCGGGGGAAGATTCCTCGCTACGCTCGGGGTGACAGGCAGTGGTCGGCATCAGGATGCGCATTCACGGTGACGTCTCGTTGTCGTAACAGGATGGATCAATATTTTCTTAAAAACATCCCCGCTTTATTATATCGTATCCAGGTAGGCAGAACGATACGCGATGACCACAAAATGATGACAATCTTCGGCGTGTGTCTAAAATCTCGCCTCACTGAGGTGCAGTTGGGTGGGCGAAGGCAGTGCCTTCGCCCATCCAGGCGACTTCTCAGACACGACTCCTGACGCGGTCTGGCAGGACCTCGCCAGGCGGCATGTAGGGTGAACCGACGGCGAGGTACCCGTATCCGGCGGCGACCAGTTCTGTATAGTCGGGAATCATGCGTCGTCCATCGATCACCAGGTAGGGCGGCGAGACCGTTTCTTCGATCGTGCGCGAGAGACCGCGAAACTCCTCCCAGTCGGTGGAGATAAAGAGCATATCGGTTCCGGCAAGCGCCTCGCGCACCGAGGTGTGGTAGGAAATGCGTTCAAACAGGTGATTCTTCTCAGGATCGAAGAACTTGCGCGCCTCCCGCAGCGCCATCGGGTCATAGGCGCGAATGGCGCGCACGCCTCTGCCCAGCAACGCTTCGACCACCTTGAGCGATGATGAGTCGCGCATGTCATTGGTGCGCTGTTTGAATGCCAGCCCCAGCAGCGCCACCGTTCTGTTGTTGAAACTGACCCCCGCCTCCCGGATCGCGCGATCGATCAGGTAGGTCTTCTGATATTCATTGATGCCGTAGACCGATTGCAGCATATCGACCGACTGCCCCGCAGTCTTCAGTTGATAAATGAGCGACTGAATATCCTTCCCGAAGCATGATCCGCCGGCGCCATTCGAGACATACGATCCCCAGGTGCTGATGCGCACATCCGCCGTAACGCCGCGTTTCAGATCCTCCATGCTGATGTTCGGGAAGGTCTCGGCAAGACGCGCCCCGACTCCATTCCAGAACGAGATATAGGTCAACAACAGGGTGTTGGCTACATACTTGATCGCCTCCGCCGTCTCCGGCGTGGTTTCGATGTAGCGAATGCGCACGTGGTTGACGAACTGCGAGTAAATCCGGCGGATGATACGAAAATCTTCCTCATAGTCTGCGCCGACCACCACCCGATCCGGCCGACGTGACTTTTCGACCGCGTCGCCTTCCGGGAGGAATTCAGGGTTTGACGCAACTCCCACGTTGGGCACGTGGGAGTCACACAGCACATGCTCAAGTTGTCTCGCCGTTCCAATTGGCACGGTGCTCTTGTTGATGACGACCACACGGCGCTGATCCCGGCGTCGCGCCATCAGTTCCGCCAGATGGCGCACTGCCGCGAAATAATAACTCAGATCCGATGAGCCGTCCGGCTTGGGGGGCGTCGGCAGGCACAGGAAGAGCGCATCAGCGCCCTCGATCACCGGTTCGATATCGTCAACGAAGAACAGGTACCGCCCGTGGTTCTCAAGGATGATGCTGGTCAGTCCTGGTTCATGCACATAGTGCTCGATTGCTTCAGGGCGGCACGACCGATACGCCTCGATACGCTGGCGATCAATATCGTATGCGTAGACTTCGTGGCCATACTCTGAGCAGACCGCTGCATGTGTCAGACCAACGAAACCGGTGCCAACAACGATGATTTTCATAGAACGTGCGCTCCTTGATCCACGAGTATTACCGACTGCGTACCAGCAGGTTGCTGAAACGAACGACACCCTGTCCTTCACCGAAGGTTTCTGTCCCAAACGCAAGTTCGCCGCTTTGGAAGGCGCTGTCGCGCAGGGTCGTAAGACGCTGACCATTAGAGTAGAAGGTCAGTTCATCGCCAACCATCTCGACCTTCAGCCGGTTAGACGAACCGGCGGCGTTGATGGACGGCGACGATGTCCAGTCGCGTAGCACCGAGAAAGCGTCATTCACATAACGGGCGACGCGATAGCGGCCTGCGCCATCGACGCTGAGAATGTAGAAGTTCTGATTGTCCTGATAGCGAAACAGCAGCGCCACTGCCGCACTACGCGGCTTGCTGACCGTTGCCTCGATCTCAAATGATGCGTCATCGACGACGCCGTCGATAACTTGCCAGACGATCTGATCCGCTTCGAACGCCTCGATCACATACGCGCCATTTTCAAAGCGGTAATCGCCAGCGTCTGTTCGTTCGGCGGTAAACTGACTGCCCGCTGCACTCGCAAGCGAGTCGCGCAGCAGTACGTTCGGAAAATTGGACGTCGCTGGCGGATTGTCGATGCTCACTACTGTGCCAGAGACGGTCGTGCCAAGCGACTGAACCGCCGACTGCCCGATGAGATACAGAGCGCCGATGACCAGGATGCACCCCAGCACCAGCACACCGAGAATAATGCCAATAATCAGCAGCCAATTGGGTCCCTTTTTGGCGGGCGTGGTTGCAGGCGGCGGAGCGACGGGGCTGCTGGCGGCAGGCGACGACGCAGAGGAGGGCAATCCAAACCCGCCGCCTGTGGCGGGGGGGATGGATGGAGGCAATCCGAGTCTGCCGCCCGAGGCTGGCGATGTTGAAGGCCCCGTCGGTGATGGCGGGGAGGACGGTAATCCGAATCCGCCGCTTGCCGGCGGTTGGGTCGAGGCTGGGGAAGCGCCCGATGCTGGCAGTTGCGGCTTCTGGGACTGATCGGCAAGAATTGTCTGTAATCCGGCGCTGCTGGACGGCGTTTCGGAAGGAGGCGCCGGCGGAACCATCATCGTCTTGCCGGCATCCCCTTCGGGCGGCAGCAGCACCGTGCGGCCCACATCTCCCGTCGGCGCCGGCGGAACCACCATCGTCTTGCCGGCATCTCCGGTCGGAGCGGCTGACGGTGGCGTTGTCTCAGAGGCGCGCGCTTCTGGCGGCAGCAACACCGTCCGCCCGGCATCGCCAGACGGTTCAGGGAGGCGTGCGCCACACTGAGGGCAAAAGCGTTTTCCTTCGGCAATCTCGGCCTGACACTGCGGACAGCGAATCATCACGCATCTCCTTGCGAACAAGCGTCCGCCTTATATAAGAACGCATCGACAGCATGGAAGTTACGCCATCTACGTGGAACCGTTCGATTGTGGCGGCCCCCCCAGCGGCAGCACGACATAGAAGGTGCTCCCACGCCCTTCGATGCTCTCCGCCCAGATGGTCCCACCGTGCCGCACCACCAGTTCATAACTGAGGTACAATCCCAATCCAAGCCCTTCACCGCTGCGGTGACGACCGCGCACGTACCGGCGGAACAGGTGCTGCATCGTCTCTTCCGACATGCCAATGCCATAGTCACGCACCGTAATCAACGCCAGTGGTTGTGACTCATGGTGCATACCGGCCAACCATGACCGCAGCGTTGTCGGTGGCTGGTGCGTATACCGCATCGCCAGCACATCAGATCGAATAACGACCTCTATCATCTCGATTGGCGCACCCGAGCCGCTATAGCGTGCTGCATTGACCAGCAGATTGGTCAGCACCTGATGGATGCGCAGCGGATCGCAGGTGATCAACAGATCGGGCGCATCGCTGGTCAGTTTCACTTCGCGCTCACCAATCGTCGGGCGCAACTGATCGATCACCTGCTGGGTCAGCGCAACCAGGTTGACGCGCTGGAGTTGCAGACTGAAGAGACCGGCGTCGAGGCGCGACATATCGAGCAGGTTATCGACCAGACGCAGCATATGGCTCACTTGCTGGGAAAGGATGGTCAGCCCGCGCAAATCGGTGGCATCCTCCTTCTCGCGGCGCTGCTCGCGACGAATCAGGAGATCGGCGTAACTGCGCACTGCCGCAAGCGGGCTGCGCAATTCGTGCGCCGCAACCGCAAGAAAGTCGTCCTTGGCGCGTTCGAGTTTCTGATGCTCAGTAATATCACGGAAGATAACAACCGCGCCCTCGATAGTATTCATATCACCATAGACGGGCGCACCGCTGAAACTCATCACCGTGTCTTCGCCGCTGGCGCCACGCAACAAAACCCGGTAATCGTGAAACACTTCTCCGGCCAGCGCGCGTGTGAGCGGCAGGCGCTCAACCGGCAGCGCACGTCCGTCGAGATCGCGAATGGCGTAGAAGTCCGCCATTGAACTGATCGGCTGCTGGTAGGGAAACAAGTCGGACGACAGCAGCTCCATCGCCGTGCGATTGGCGAGCACTAGTCGTCCGAGGCGGTCGCACAACACGACCCCCTCGACGATGCTATTGATCACCGCAGTCAATTTTCGGCGTTCGATATGGCTTTCCTGATACAGTCGCACGTTCGCAATCGCAAAGCCGATCAGGTTGCCCATCATCATGAGCGTCTGCACGTCGATACGTTCCGGGAGCGTGGGATCGCCGTAGATGCCGACCACCCCCACAACCGTGCCGCCTGCCAGGAGTGGTATATATGCACAACTCGACAACCCTTCCTCGATCAGCGCCTCCTCGCCAGACCCGGCGATCAATGGACGGCGGATCGGTTGACCATAACGCACGGCTTCCTCACACATCGCGCCGGCGACGTGCATCTCGCGGTGCTGTTCGACGAACTGAGACGGGATGTTGCGCCAGGCGCCGAGTTGCAACATCGCACGACCGGGATCGAGGAGCAGCAGGACGCCAACCGACACATCCACCACACCAAGCACAACATCCAGTACGTTGCGAACCAGTTCATCAAGATCCGCAGCCGTGCTGATCACGGTGCCAATCGCGCCAAACGCTTCCAGACGACGCTGATGTGCCTGCATTTGTGCATGGAGTTGGGCGTTTTTGATGGCGCCTGCCGCCAGGTTGCTGAACGTCTGCAACACCTGGAGATCGGTGCGGCGCAGTTGAGGCCGGTTGCTGAGGTTCATCAACTCCAGCACACCGATCACTTCCGTACCGATGCGCAGCGGCAGGATAACTGCAGTCAGTTCGCGCGGGAGGCGTTCAAGGAAGGCGCACACATCCGGCTCGCTGCGCGGACTGACCCGCCGCGCCAGATCGCGGTACGACGAGCGGGTCTCGATCAGAAGCGGCTCACCGCGTCGCAGCGCTTCACCCGCCAGACCTTCGCCAGGGCGCAGGCGCAAACGACAGACGGCTTCATTCGCCGGACCGAAGTCGAGACCATAGAACGACTCCAGATGCAGCGTTGTCTGGCGCCGGTCGTAGATCCAGAGCAGCCCGGCCTGCACTGCGGGAACCACCTCAACAACACGCCGGACAAGCCCGGCGAACAACTCATTGGGGTTGAGCATCGACACGAGGTACGTCGAAACATCCAGCAGGTTCGCCAGCACCTCGCTGCGTTGTTCCGCCTCGTTGACCGGTTGTTCGAAGATTTCGCCGACGAGCGGCGGCTGCGTAATCGTCATCTCACGCCCCCGACGCAGCGTGTTCCAGATTATGGATTATAGCATGACAGACGTTGCGTAGTCGTGGGTTGGGCACACGTGCATGCACGCACCACTGTAAGCGAACGATTCCCGAAACCGTCCACTTCGATGCTTGTCGTTCCGGTGCGGGCTTCTCCTGGAATATGGCATATCTGACTTCACTGCAAAAAGCCAACCACGAAGGTCACAAAGGGACACAAAGGACATGCGCTTCATGTTTATGCACCTTCGTGCGCTTCGTGTCCTTTGTGGCTAAGCCTTTGTGCAGTGGACTCATATCTTTATACAGATCACAGGCGATAATATAGTATTTTGCTACAATCATCTCATACGCATGCGCGGTCATTCGTACACTACTGCCGGGGCGCTGCGGGCTAAAGCCCTCGCTGAGGACGCAGTTCGACCATGCGCGCCGCACGCGGTTCGACGGCGCTCACCGCACGCGGTTCGACGGCGCTCACCGCACGCGGTTCGACGGCGCTCACCGCACGCGGTTCGACGGCGCTCACCGCACGTGCAAGCCCCGTTGGGGCTGCTGATGCCAGGGCGTTGTGGATTGTTACGCCTTGCGAACCAGGCGCTCGAACGTCTTGTCTGACTGACCGCAAGTTAGTATCATCTTCGGCTCAGTTGCCTGCGGTGAAGCGAGCGCTCAGAGCGATGTCAATTTCCTGGTCGAAATCGGACATGTCAGCCTGTATTGCCCGTCTTGCGGCTGACGTTGGCTGCGACCGGCTCAGCCAACGTCAGCCGCTCCACTCAGGCCCATCATGGGCGATTTAGCGCTTGCTCGATTGTATCAGGCGTCTCAGGCGCCGCAGGCAACGGCGCCGAGACCACCTGCCGATGCACCATGCTATCGAAGGTATAGATCGCCAGCGCCGTCCAGATCAACACAAACCCGATCAGTCGCGGCAATGTCAACGGTTCGCCGTACAAACCGACGCCGATCAGGAACTGCAAAGTTGGCGCGATATACTGCAACACCCCCAGCGTCACCAGCGAGACCCGCCGCGCGCCGGCGGCAAAGAGCAAGAGCGGGATCGCGGTGATTGGTCCGGCGGCGATCAGGAGGAGCCAGGTCAACGGATCGCCGTGGATGAACGTGGTGTGCATCGTCAGTTCACGGTATGCCAGAAATGCGACCATGGGCGGGGTCAGGAGCGCCGTTTCGAGTGAAAAGCCGTTGAGCGAGTCGAGTGATGCGGTTTTGCGCAATAAGCCGTAGAGCGCGAATGTACCAGCCAGAATGAGCGCAATCCACGGAAACGATCCGTACTGAAACGTCAGGTACAGCACGCCGATCAGCGCCACGCTCATTGCCAGGCCCTGCCCGATGCGCAGGCGTTCTTTCAGCACCAGCGCGCCAAGCAGCACATTGACCAGCGGGTTGATGAAATAGCCCAGGCTGGTCTCGACAATGTGATTGGTGTTCACCCCCCAGATGTAGACGAACCAGTTTGCCGTGAGCAACGCGCCGGTGACCAGAAAGGTCGCCAGCACACGCCGGTTGCGCCAGACGATGCTGATCCGCGACCAGCGTCTGCCGGCAGTCAGGAGAACGACGGCAAACGCCAGCGCCCAGATGATCCGGTGCGCGACAATCTCGAGCGCATCGATGTGCTGTAACAATTTCCAGAAGACGGGAAGCAATCCCCAACAGGCATAGGCGCCTGCCGCGTAGAGCACGCCTTTGTTCATAGATACCGCCTGCGCCAGAGCAAATGAACGACAACCCCGCTATCGTACCACAATCTGTCATCGACGTTGAGTGCGAGAAAAGTCACAGACGAGGCGTTCCTGCCAGAGTACACTAGAGGTCAGAATGCGGGCGCTCAAGCAGAGAGAAGCACATAACAATGCCCTGGACGCTTCCTGCGATCAATCACGACCGCTGCACCGGCTGTGGACAGTGTGTGCAGCACTGTCCGACACAGGCGGTGGAACTGATCAAGCACAAAGCCGTCATTGTTCGCCCATACGCTTGCACCTATTGTGATGCCTGTGAGCGGGCATGCCCCACCGGCGCAATTGGGCGTCCCTTCATCATCGTGTTCGAGACCAGCCAGCAATGGAGGAGTGTATGATCCGGCGCACGGTCCTTCCGCATCAGCGCCGCCTGCCTGTCACGCCGGTGCAGGCTGCGGGAATAGTTCTGATCGTTGTGGCGGCGCTCCTCAGTTATGGCGGGCTGCGGGACTCGTTCCGCCCCTATACGGAGCGCATCGATGAGGCGATCAAGAGCGGGCGCAGTGTTCAACTGGTCGGCTTTCCCGGCAGCGCGGGAACGTATGATGCGCAGGGACGATTTACGTTTGTCCTTGAAGACGAAACCGGTCGACGGGTCACAATCGTCAGCCATGAGCCGAAACCGTCGCACTTCGAATTGGCGACGAGCATTGTAGTCATCGGACGATACGACGCGAATCAGCAGTTCTTCCTTGCCGATCAGGTGCTGGTCAAGTGTCCGTCAAAATACCACGAGCAGGATATTGCGCGCTAATCGCTTATCCGAAACATTGCCATGGGACGTGCGGCGCTTCGACCCGCTCAGCGACCGCCGGGCAGGTGAAGGCAATGCCTTCGCCTGCCCGCAGTTCGGTTTCATTCCCGTTCACTTTCACGTTCAAGACCTGTGCGATCAACGATGACGATGACACCGCGCTCAATGCGGATCAGCCCCATTGCCTCGAAGGTCTTCAGTGATCGTCCGACCATCTCGCGCACCGTGCCAAGGCGCGCCGCCATTTCACTTTGGGTGAGCGGCTGAACGAAACCCTGCTCGCCAGCTTCCGCCTGCGTCAGCAACAGACGCGCCAGGCGACCCTGCACCGTGGTGAGCGCCAGATCGTCCACCAGATCCACCAACTGCTGCAGATACCTGCACGAGTCGGCCAGCAGGCGCAGCGCAACCGCCGGATGTTCCAGAATGAGGGCATGGAGCCGCTCGCCTGGAAACAACAGCGCCGTCACGTCGGTCTGAGCCGATGCGTTGATCGGACACGGACCGCCGTCGAACACGGGTACGGAATTGAAATGATGCCCTGGTGTAACGATATGGATGACCTGCTCACGACCGTTTGGCGATATGCGTGACAGGCGCACCCGACCGCTGAGGAGCACATATAGCCCAGGCGATGGATCGCCAGCAAGAAAGAGCGTCGCGCCGGCGGCGTAGCGCACGCGCAGCGCAATCGACGCCAGCGCAACACACTCTTGCTCCGGCAGATCGGCAAATAACTCGACGCGACGAATCTCGGCGCTTTCGACCGGCATCCATGGCCTCGCTTTCCAGTGCAGTTTTCGGGAAGCGGCGCAGGCTTCCGCCGAATATGTGCTGCACACGACAGAAGGCTGAAAGCGGGCGTTTGATTGTCTTATCATTCTCTATTGTACACGATGGCGAATGAAGCGTGAGAAACGAACGATGAGATTGTCAATTCATGACTGCGCCCTGTGCGTGCGGCGCCCGTTCACACTTGTCCTGCGAGCGCAGGCGTGATATGCGGCGCCTCGGGGCGCCGTGCGTTGGCGCTCGCTGAGGCTATTCCGCCGCCGCTGCTCCTTTTCGGGGGCAGCCCCCCGAATCCCCATTTTGGGGCGACTGGCGGCATCGTTTATCGCAACCGTGAATACTTACTGCGTGCACACGCTTTGCACCCTTGCCATTCACATGGTATGCTGTACGCATGCAACAACAGATGTGGCTTGCGCCATCTCCTGGCCTGGATGTGCATGCGCATCACACGCCCGGCGATATCGTCGAGCCGCTACCAAACAGGAGTACACAATGGCAACGGCACAAACTGGCGACACCGTGACAGTGCACTACACCGGCACGCTGGAAGATGGCACCGTCTTCGACAGTTCGCACGGTCGTGAACCGCTGGTGTTTACGCTGGGCAGCGGGCAGGTCATTCAGGGGTTCGAGGAGGCAGTGGTCGGCATGCAGGAGGGTGAGACGCGCCGCACTGTGCTGACGCCAGATCAGGCGTATGGCGAATATCACGATGAGCTGGTCTTCTCGCTGAGCCGTGATGAACTTCCACCGCAGATCGATCCGGCAGTTGGCGAGCAGTATCAGATGCGTCGCCCCGACGGTCAGACGTTCATCGTTACAGTGCGCGATGTGTCGCCGTCCGATGTGACATTCGACGCCAATCATCCGCTGGCAGGCGCCACATTGACATTCGATATCGAACTGGTGGCAATTGAATAGCCGACAATTTCGGCACATAGAACAAGCATCCGGCGTTTCCGCACTGTGAGACGCCGGATGCTTTTTTTTCCGTCCATGGATACACCTGTCAGGCGTCCGTGGGGCGGAAGACAGGCGATCAACGCAGCGCCGCGCGCATGTATGATATACTGAGACGCACACCCACAAAGCAGAACACCAGATGCGAGGATGCTATGACCACTGCTGATACTCAGGCGCTGCTTGCCGATCTCGCCGCACGTCTCGGTCCCGATCGCGTTGTCGTCGATCCGGCGCAACTGATCACCTACGAAGTCGATGGCAGTTTCGACCGCGGACATCCCGATGGCGTCGTGTTTCCCCGTTCAGTTGATGAGGTTGTCCAGGTGGTGCGCTGGGCTGCCGAACATCGCACCCCCCTGATTGCGCGCGGTTCGGGCACCGGGCTGGCTGGCGGCGCGGTGCCCGAAATCGGCGGGCTGGTGGTGCAGCTTGGTCTGATGAACCGGGTGCTGGAACTTGACCTGATGGGACACAGTGCAGTTGTCGAGGCAGGGGTTGTGAACCTGATCTTCGATAACCAGGTGCGCAAGCACGGTCTGTTCTTTCCGCCCGACCCCTCAAGTCAGCGCACCGCGACGATCGGCGGGAATATTGGCACGAATGCTGGCGGACCGCACTGTTTCAAATACGGCGTCACAAGCAACTATGTGACGGGTGTGGAGGTCGTGCTGAGTGATGGGCGGATCATTCACACTGGCGGACGCGCGTTCGATATTCCGGCATACGACCTGACAGCGCTCTTTGTCGGCAGCGAAGGCACGCTGGGCATCATCACACGAGCCAATCTGCGCGTGCTGCGCGACCCGCCAGCCGTGCGCACCATGCTGGCAGCCTTCGACAGTGTCGAACGCGCCGGAGAAGCGGTCTCTGCCATCATTGCGCGCGGTTTGGTGCCGGCAACGATGGAAATGATGGACTCGAGCATTGTGCGCATCGTCGAGGAGTATGCCCATCCCGGGTTGCCGCTCGACGCAGGCGCCGTGCTGATCATCGAGGTGGATGGGTATCCCGAAAGCGTCGGACTGCAGATCGCGGA
The DNA here is from genome assembly GCF_057785375.1 of Roseiflexus sp. NCBI lineage: Bacteria > Bacillati > Chloroflexota > Chloroflexia > Chloroflexales > Roseiflexaceae > Roseiflexus > Roseiflexus sp. The sequence goes on along the minus strand of NZ_JBYNRX010000110.1, from coordinate 9,935 downwards.
GATCGAGGCGACGCTCCGCGAATGCAATGTGCGCGAAATGCGCATTGCGCAAAGCGCTGCCGAGCGTGACCGCATCTGGTTTGCGCGCAAGAGCGCAGCCGGCGCCATGGCGCGGCTGGCGCCAGCATACTATCTGCTCGATGGCACCGTGCCACGCAGCAAACTGGCGGAAACACTTGCGATCGTCAATCAAATCATCGAAGCGGACGGGTTCCGCACCGGTCATGTATTCCACGCTGGCGACGGCAACCTGCACCCGCTCATTCTGATCGAAGACCCCTCGGATCGAACGCTGATTGCGCGCATCCTCGAAACCGGGCGCAAAATCCTGGCTGCATGCGTCGCAGCAGGCGGCAGCATCACCGGCGAGCATGGCGTCGGCATCGAAAAGCGCGCGTTTATGTCGCTCATGTACGGTCCCACCGAACTTTCATTGATGTGGGATATGAAGGAGATCTTCGATCCAGTGGGTATTATGAACCCCGGAAAGGTGCTGCCGCCGCGTGAGGAAGCGGTTGCGCCGTCGCACAATGGGCGTCCGACAGACTCGGCGCCGGTCATACACTCGCCGGAAATAGCGGAAGCGTCTGCCGCACCACCTGTCGCTACGCCAGAAAGCCCGGAGGAAGCGGCAGAAACGCTGCATGCCCTTATCGATGCAGGGAAGAGCGTGCGCATTCGCGGTGGCGGGACGAAATCGGCGCTTTTGCCGCCTGCCGATGCAGTGCTCTCCACCGGGTGTCTGTCCGGCATTCGCGCGCTTGCCCCGGAAGACCTGTATGTGACCGTTGGCGCCGGGATGCGGCTGGAGGAGTTGCAGGCAGTGTTGCAAGAACACCGGATGTGGGCGCCGCTGGCATCCCCCTGGTCTGCTGCAACGATTGGCGGCATTGTTGCCGCGAACGCCAACGCACCACTCCGCATGCGCTACGGCAGCGTCCGCGACATGCTGCTGGCGGCGACCATCGCCCTTCCCGACGGGCGTGTGGCGCGCATCGGGCGACCGGTGGTCAAGAATGTGGCAGGGTACGACCTGCAAAAAGTGCACGTTGGCGCACACGGGACGCTGGGGCTGCTCTGTGATGTGACGTTGAAACTGGCGCCGCTGCCGCGTGCGCGCGCGACCGTGATCGCTCTACCGCGGCGGGTTGCACAGGCGCTCGACATCGGTGCAACGCTGGCGCAGCAATCGCTGATCGCTTCGGCAGTGCTGGCGCTGGAGATCGCCGATGGCGGGAACTGGCTGTCGGCATTGCCGGTGGCGCTGGATCGTCGCCCAACAACGCTGCTCGTCTACACTGCCGAAGGGCTGGCAGAGGATGTCACGGCGGAGATTGCCGCCGTGCGCGCTGCGCTGCGCAGCGCCGACATTCCGGCGGTTCAGATCAACGCGCCTTCAGGCTGCGATCTGTGGGGCGCATTCATCAATGCCGCACAACCGGAAGACTTGCTGGTGCGGGTTGGGGTTGCGCCGAAGGATATCCGCGCGTTCATGCAGCGCGCTGGTTTTGGCGGGAATGAGTCGTATCTGACGGATCTGGCGGCGGGGCAGGTGTATGTGCGCGCGCCGGCGCCGCACCCGGAGGATGCATCCCGCATGCTGGATCGCCTGCGCACCGCTGCGCGAACGCTCAATGGCTACGCCGTCGTTCTGGCGGCGCCGGCGCGCGCGCGCCTCAACCGATGGGGATACATGCCTGACGCTCTCGACCGGATGCAGGAGATGCGGCGCCGCTGGGGCGCTGGCGGGTTGCTCAATCCGGAAGCATTCATCGTCTGACTGGAGCAGCGGAGGCGAGGGCTGTGAGAAAAGTCACAGACGAGGACGATCCCTGTAGCGTATACTCCTCGTAAAGGTGAAGATGGGCATTGGTATCGCCCACGCAGCGAGGAGGCTGTCTATGCGCCTGTGGAAACACCTCGTCTTTGGCGCTCTGCTGGGGTTGGTCGTCCTGGTTGCCTGTGCGCGTCAGGCGGAGGTGACGCCAACGGCAACCGCACCAACCCCACAGACGGCGCCAGTAGCCGCCACAACCGCGCCACCAGGCGATCTCGCGTTGGCGGCGTTCAAAAAAGGCGGTTGTGGCGCGTGCCACACCATCCCTGGCGTTCCCAACGCCAGAGGAACCATTGGACCAGACCTCACGAACATCGCACAGGTCGCTGCCCGGACAATGCAGAGCAGCGCCTACACCGGCAACGCCACAACGGTCGAAGCATACCTCCGCGAAGCGATCCTCGAACCGGATGTCTTCGTCGCCCCCGATTGCAATGGCAGCCCGTGCCAGAAGGGGGTCATGCCGCCGTCATTGGGGCAGGGATTGTCTGAAGAGGAACTGGCAGCGGTCATCGCCTACCTGAAAGAACCTCCAGGCGAAGTGGAAGCGATTGTTTCCGAAGAGCCAGCCGCCGCTCCAGCCGAAGCCGCGCCAACCCTGAGCGACGACGAGTTCGCCTGGGCGAAACTCGTCTATTTCGAGCGCTGCGCTGGATGCCACGGCACCCTGCGCAAAGGCGCAACCGGTCCGGCGCTCACGCCTGATCGCACCATTTCGCTTGGTACGGTCGGGTTGTCGACGATCATCTACAACGGCACATCGCGCGGCATGCCCGATTGGGGCAAACAGGGCTTCTTCACTCAGGAGCAGATCGATGTGCTGGCGCGATTCCTGCAGCGCGAGCCGCCTGCGCCGCCGGAATTGCCGCTGGTACGGATGAAGGAGTCGTGGAAGGTGTACGTGGCACCCGATCAGCGACCAACCACGCCGCAGACGAAGCGCGACTGGCAGAACTATTTCGTGGTCACGCTGCGCGACGCCGGACAGGTGGCGGTGATCGACGGCGATACGTATGAAGTGGTGAGCAAGGTGGATAGTGGCTACGCCGTGCATATCACCCGCATGTCGGCGACCGGACGCTACGCCTATGTCATCGGGCGCGACGGAAAACTGGCGATGATCGACCTGTGGACGGAAACACCCACAAAAGTCGCCGAGGTGCAGGTCTGCTACGACGCGCGTTCGGTCGAAGTCAGCAAGTACAATGGTCCAGCAGGCGATTTTACCGACAAACTGGCAGTGGTTGGCTGTTACTGGCCCCCCCACTTTGTCATCCTCGACGGCCAGACTCTGGAACCGATCCATATTGTCAGCACCCGCGGCTACACGGTCGATACGCAGGAGTACCATCCCGAGCCGCGCGTCGCCAGTATCGTCGCCTCCGACTTCAAGCCGGAGTGGATCATCAATGTGAAGGAGATCGGGCAGATCTGGCTGGTGAACTACGCTGATCCGCAGGCGCCGCAGATCAAGATGCTGCCGGCGGCGCGCTTCCTCCACGACGGCGGCTGGGATGCAACCCACCGCTACTTCCTGGTGGCAGCCAATCAGTCGAACAAGGTTGCGGTGGTCGATGCTCAGGAGGGACGGATGGTTGCGCTGGTGGATACGCCCAAAATCCCGCACCCTGGTCGCGGCGCCAACTGGATCGATCCTGAGTTCGGTCCGGTCTGGAGTTCAGGGCACCTCGGCGATCCGGCGATTGTCTCGATTGGTACGGACCCTGAAGGACACCCAGACTCTGCCTGGAAGGCGGTGCGCGTCACGCCGCTGCCCGGCGCCGGAAGCCTGTTCATCAAGACACATCCAAAGAGCCAGTGGATCTGGGTTGATATGACGCTCAACTCCGACCCGGCGCTGGCGCGAACGATCTGCGTCATTGCGAAGGAAACGCCAGCAGAGACCCATAAGTGCTGGGAAGCCAGTTCTTACGGGCGCGCCGTGCATTTCGAGTATAACGCAGCCGGGACGGAGGTATGGGTGAGCATCTAGGGCGATGCGAGCAAACCGGGCGAAACGGGCGAGATCGTCGTGTACGATGATGCAACGCTGACCGAAAAGGCGCGCATCCCCAACCTGGTGACGCCGACCGGTAAGTTCAATGTCTACAACACGGTGCGCGATATTTACTGACAGGAGTGACGCGGTCGCCTCACCGACGAGCCGCGGAACGACTCTTTTTGCCTTCGGCAGAGTGGTATTTGTCTTCTTTTGTGGTGTGGTGCGGCGACTTCGCCGCCGCACCACACCGCCTTGATGGGAGTACCACGCTGCCGCAGGCTCTGGCGAAGCCAGAAAACGCGCCACCGCGTAAGTCCTGTTACTGATGGGGCTCTGCGGATGTACGGGCATGCCGCTGCCAGCGACGGCGGCATGCCTGTTCGTGTCTCAACCCGAAGATAAGGCTGTGGTCGTCTCGCGCGGAGAAGTGATCGTGTTGTCAGCGTGCGATGAGAACCTTATAATGAGATCGATGCGCTTCGATGCGCTCTCTGTAGTTCATACGATGCAGCATTGAGAGTCTGGACCTGGCATACACCTATACATCTGGCAGCCAGATTCGATACAGGAGACACATTATGACTACCAGGCAAATTACGCTCGAGATTCCGGAAAAGGTGCTGCTTGCTGAAAAAACAGATCCTGTTTCATTTGGGCGCGAGCTACGCGTGCTGGCAGCAATCAAGCTGTACGAAATGGGACGCCTTTCGTCAGGAAGGGCGGCGGAATTGGCTGGCATGCCTCGAATCGAATTCTTGCTCAGTTTGAGTCGGTATGGCGTGTTCCCTTTTGCTACTGAACTGGAGGATCTGGAGCAGGAACATGCCTGAAGCGATCAGCAATACGTCGCCGTTGCTGTACCTGTATCGCATTGGTGCGATAGAACTTCTGCCTGCCCTGTTCAATGAAGTCTGGTCGCCGGAAGCGGTGCGTGACGAACTCAATGTCGGGTTCAGCAGAGGATACGATGTGCCGGATCTGCATGTGTATCCCTGGATCACGATTGTTAACCCCTCTGCTATGCCGTCAGAATGGCTGGCGCTTGATCTCGGACCTGGTGAAATAGCCGCTATGGCACTGGCGCTCGAATATCGGGAACGTGTTATTTTGCTTGATGATAGACTGGCGCGACGTATCGCACAGGCAGCCGGATTACAGGTATGGGGTACATTGAAGGTGTTGATCGAAGCGAAGCGGATCGGACTGATTGACAGAATTGCACCTTTTGTGAACCGTTTGAGCGATCAAGGAATGTGGATTTCGGTAACCATTAGAAGACGGATTCTGTCACTTGCCAGTGAAGATGAACCGTGAATGGAGTAACGAGATCTGTGTCAGAGGCGGATAGAAGGTCGGCGACCAGTTGAAAACCGTATGCCCGCAGCTAATGAAGACTCGGTATTTCTTTGGGTATGCCGCCAGTGGCACGCCCCTTTCGACAAGCTCAGGGAGCGCGCCTTGACCGGCGGGGCGTCACGCCCGATGCGCTCGACGGATGCAGGAGATGCGGCGGCGCTGAGACGCAGGCGGATTGTTCAAGCCGGGAGCATTCATCATCCGACTGGCGCTGCCTGCCGCTCCAGGTACTGCTTGCGATAGTATTCCTTGAACTCACCCGACTTGATGGGGCGCCACCAGTCCTGGTTTTCGATGTACCAGCGCACGGTTTTTTCGATAGCCTGAGCGAAGGTGTGGCGCGATTGCCATCCCAGCGCCTTGATCTTGTCGGTGCGCACCGAGTAGCGCCGGTCGTGCCCCGGTCGATCCGCCACCGGCTGGATCAACGAGTAGGGCTTGCCCAGCAGATCGAGGATCGCCTTCGCCATGACGATATTCTCGGTTTCGACCCCTGAGCCGATGTTGTACGCTTCGCCAATGGCGCCGCGGTGCAACGCCACGTCGATGCCCTCGCAGTGATCCATTACATACTGGTAGTCGCGCATCTGCCGCCCGTCGCCATAGAGCGGCAGCGGAATATCGTCGATCGCGTTCGTGATGAAGAGCGGTACGGCTTTTTCGGGGTACTGGTAGGGACCGATATTGTTCGTGCCACGGGTAATCAGCACCGGCAGCCCATAGGTGATGTAGTAGGCGTACACCAGGTGTTCGCCGCCAGCCTTTGATGCCGCATATGGGGAACGCGGCTTGAGCGGATCATCCTCGGACGACGAATGCCCCGGTTCGATGTGACCGTAGACTTCATCAGTGCTGACAAACAGGGCGCGCTCGAGTTTCATTTCTTTCACTGCCTCGAGCAGCACATAGGTCCCGTAGACATCGGTGCGAATGAAGGCGTCAGGGTCCATGATCGAACGATCAACGTGCGTCTCGGCGGCAAAATTGACCAGGGTATCGATGTCGTAGGCGCGGATGGTTTCGCGCACGGCGGCAGGATCACAAATGTCGCCGCGCACAAACGCAAAGCGCGGATTGTCCCGAAAGCGCGCCAGGTTTTCCAGCCGTCCTGCATAGGTCAATTTATCATAGACAATAATCCGGTAGTCGGGGTATGTGTCTAGCATCAATTCAACGAAGTTGCTGCCGATGAAACCGGCGCCGCCGGCGACCAGGATATTGCGCATGGTGTGCTCCTGAACCGTATGTTGTGTATCTGCTGGAGTCTACCATAGCACCAACAGATGTCAAAAGGATGACACGTCACCGCGCCACCACGGGCAACGCTATGCGATGGATCGTCAGGTTCGTATCGACCTGCGCCGTCAATTCGCGCATGGGACTCTCATTGCCGGCTGCATCGACTGCCTGATAACGCAGACGGTATGTTCCGTTCTCAGGCAAATCGATGCGCGCGATTGGTCCTGCAGTCGTCTGCCACGGCGCTCCGTTCAGGCTCCAGCGGATCGCCGCAATGCCGCTGCCACCGCGATCATCTGCGGCAAGCGTAATGATCGTCGGTCCGGCGAATGTTCCGCCGAAGCGCAGTGCGGCATCCAGCCCATCGGGGACCGGCTGAAAGACCGGGGAACCCGGCAGTTGCACGTCATACCCGGCAGCCGCCATACCGCGCAGTTCGAAGAAGACCACCGACAGCACGTGTAGCCCTGCGTCGAGATAGATCGTTCCGGTTGCTTCCGATTGCTCATGAAGACCGCCATTTGCCACGACAGTACGCCCATTCACCAGCAACCACGAGCCATCGTCGCTGATGGTGCGGAAGATGTACTCACCGCTGACCGGCGCATAAAACGTTCGTGTCTGAACGACCGCAAAGTGGTCTGTCAATCCCAATGGTCCACCGTCACCCCAATCGAGCAGTTCGCCCTGCCAGGCGAAGCTGCCGACCTCCGCGCCCAATGGAAGCGCCTGTGCGTCGCCGGCGCGCGCCAGGAGGCTGTCCGGCACGAGACTGAGACGATACACGCGCGCCGTGGGACGCAGCCATTCGTCGAAGGTTGCGGCATCAGGCGGGGTGCGCTCATTGGTGACGGTAATCGTCGTTGCGCCGACATCCTGCGCCAGATAGCGCACATATTCGTGGATCAGTCCGGCGCGTAGCGTGTATGTGCCAGGCGTATGGAAGCGCACATAGCCGACGATCGTCTGCTCTGCACCTGGCGCCAGTTCGCGATTCAGCCCCCAGCGCCACGGATAGTCGGAGGTCGGACCGGCGCACCCGCTGCCATACAGCGCGCCCCAGCCCGGCATGCCAAGCGTGATGCGTATTCTGCCCGCTTCTTTCGGAAACATGGGGAAGGCGCCGGTCGGGCTGCCAGCAAAGCACTCATGCTGCTCATAGACATAGGCGTTGGCAGGGTCGTTCATTCCGCCGCCGGCGGTCAGGTCAACCCGCGGCTCCTGCCCGACGATCATGGTCGATCCGGTGTTGCGCACGGTTACATCCACGCGAACCAGTTCGCCTGCCGCGATCGTGTCGCGCTCGAAATGCACCGCAACGATCTGCGCGTTCGCCTGCGGGTTTTCGGGAACCCATTTGACCGCATCGAACATAATGATCCGCCGCGCGGTGAGCATCTCGCCGGTCAGATCGTCGAGTTCGACTGCTCCGCCGTTCCCTGCATCAAAGGTATAGACGCCGAGATCGACCCATCCCTCGACACTTTCCTGGCTGACGGGAACGACAATACTACCCGCCGCGCTATGCACCACATATCTGGCATTCCCCGTCAGCGAACCCAGCCCGCAGTTACGCGGGATGTGCGCCAGCACACGGTATGAGCCACGGTGCGGCAGGTTCGGGCGCCAGACGCCGCGATTCGTGCTTTCTGCCGGGTTATTGGTTGCAAAAGTGTAGAATGCGTGGTCGCCGGTGCCGCATGCTGCGCTGTACCAGTTCGCGGCGCTCCGGCTGAAACTGCTCTCGCGTTCGTCAATGACCAGATCGCCATTGTCGTAAGTTCCGTCACCGTTGCGCATCAATGCGAGCGCGCGATTGCGCAGATCGGGCAGGATTGCCATTGTCGCGTCACCCGGACACGTGGTATGTCCCGGCGTCACCTGGCGATGACCGGCGATATTTGGCACAATCGCGCCTGGATTGAACGGTAAACACTTGCTCGACCGGGAACACCCGTAGTAGTACGAACGTCCGAGCGGATCAATGTCCTTCTGCGCGGCTTTCCAGGCGATCAGACGCACCAGCGCCTCCTGTGCAGCGGGGGTTGGGGCCACGCCGGCGTAGGTTCCGATCAGCGCGATGCCCATTGAGCCGTAGTTGGCGGTATCGTGGAACCCAACCGCATCGTCGCCGCCCGCCCGGCCTTCGTAGATCACGCCGTTGGGATCGATCAGGTAGTTGTAGCCAATGTCGCCCCACCGGCGCGTGATCGCGTGGTATGACCAGATCGCCCGTACCCGCGCTGCCCAGTTTGGTTGCCCTGGCGCCAGGGTATTGCCATCGGCAGTGTGGTGGACGATGATATGGTTCACCGGATAGTACGCGGGCCTGGCGCGGCTCCCCTGGCCATCAGGCGATCCCCAGGCAATGCGTGACACCACCGGCGGCTTCGCCGGACCGCTGCTCTGCGGCAGGGCGATGTCGGCGGCTGGCGGCGCGACCGGACCGGTCAGCGCATCGACGGTGTGCGCTTCGATGGCGCCAATGGTCGGGAAGGCGCCATCCGTCGCAGGCGCCATGACCACCCGCACCTGCCAGAAATGCATTAACGCGCCAGCGTCGATGATGTCGCTCCAGACAACATCGGGACCATCCTCTGGACGCCGCATGTCATCGCTGCCGACTACCCCGGTCCAGTCGGTCCAGGCAGCGCCGTCGGCGGACGCGCGCACAAAGAGACTCAATGTTGCGCCCGTCGGAACCTGCGCTTGATAGTGTAGCACCAGGTGGCTGAACGGTCGCGTCGTCTGCACCGGCGTTGTCAGATATTCCCCGATAGACTGGATCGACGCCAGCAGCGCATCGCCCGCAGGTGGCGCTACGGTATGCTCCGGCTGCAAATTGCTCGCCTGTTCCTCAGCATCTGACGAATACGACGGAAGCAGCAGCGCAATGGTTGTGAGCAGCAGCGCAGCAATGGCAGTGAGACGTAATGGTGCAATCTTCCAGGTGCGCATACAAACCGCCCCTTCCTCCAATACGATGTTCAGTTCCATCGTAGAACGCCACACAATGGAATTGCTGACACCTGCCTGACAGACGGCTGACAGCAATCTGACCGGCTCAAGGGCGATAGTTGATTTAGGTCATCTTGATGCGGTAAACGAAACAATCAGTCTGTAATGAAAATGTAAAGGACGCTACAGGCTAAAGCCCCGGCTGAAATTGTGCGAGCCACTGTGCGGCTGTGCACCCTGATCAAGCCCGCGCGCGCGGGTGTTGCTTCGGACTGAAGTCCGCGCTACCTCGCCTCCCGCTCCCCGGATGGGAACGGGAGGCGGGGGGCGAGGGGCAGACGGGCGGAGACCACACCATATCCCCCACCCCCACCCCCTCCCCCACGAGGGGGGAGGGGAGCGGTATTTCCCTCGCTCCCCGGATGGGAACGGGAGGCGGGGGGCGAGGGGCAGACGGGCAGAGACCACACCATCTCCCCCACCCCCACGAGGGGGGAGGGGAGCGGTATTTCCCTCGCTCCCCGGATGGGAGCAGGAGGCGGG